>DAJC01000051.1:65630-66132 GCA_002498845.1 Thermoplasmatales archaeon UBA509
TGCATCAGGGCAGTTGAGAAGGCCTATGCCATCAGGTTCCCTGATGGAAATCATAATGATCTCATTCTCAGAACGGATAACGGTCCGCAGTATGTCTCCAGGGAGTTCAGGGAATCCGTGAAATTGCTGGGAATAAGATCGGAATATATCCAGAAACATACGCCTGAAGACAACGGCGATATTGAATCGTTCCACAATTCACTGAAGACAGATTACATATGGGTCAACGATCTGGAAACATTTCAGGATGCCAGGAAACTGATGGAATCCGCATTCACTGACTACAATGCTGTGAGGCCGCATTCATCCATTGATTATCTTCCACCGGATGAATTTGAAAGGAGACTGCGTGAGGAAGATGGCTTCAGGGATAGATTCCTGGAAGACAGTAAAAGAAAGGAGGAGAGAATATTGAAGAACAGGATTGAGAAGAAAAGGAGGTTGAAGGAAAATGTCTCATTGGAAGACGGAATATCTGTCCAAAATTAAGGGGCTCAGATCA
>DAJC01000017.1 GCA_002498845.1 Thermoplasmatales archaeon UBA509
CTAACTGGATTAACTGCAATCCGTTTTTTATTGACTTTTTGACTAATGAACTTGAAGACTTAAGCTCACACTTAAATGCACCTAAGATGAATCAATCTGATAAGTTCTTAAAGGTAACTCAACATTAAGGGTTTCAGATGAAAAGCGCATCATCTTCACCTAGACCCCGTGGGGTTCCAATGTCCTCTCTTTCAAGGAATTTGCTTGATCTTGATTTGAATATGATCACATGGTCTTTAGACTTATCCAGTATTTTATCAAGCTCTTTCCTTAACTCCAAATACTGGGAATCTGTCAAATCCCCGGAAACTACCGAATTCTGGTCCCATTTAAGAAACACTCTTAGGAGTTTTTTTACCCGGTTAACCCTCATTTCATTAACGTCATACGTGATTATATAAAACATGACTACCACCAAGCTATCAGCGGGCTATAAGGTTCACCCAGCATTAAATCGTTAAGAAGTTTGTAACACTCTAGTCTGATGATTCTCCTGTACGTTACTTTCCTTTTCAATCCCCTGTGAGTAATTGTATCCTCCATCTTTTCCTGAAATGTTTTTAGAACAAGTCTCCTGCCACTTTCCGAAAGCAGTGTCCCATTTAAGTCTGTATCAAAATTTGACTCACTGAGCTGCCCTCTGTTGCTTAACTTGAGGAAAATCCTGTCCGTTATTGATGGTTTGAATATTTCGGCAATGTCAAGAGACAGACTGAATCTTTTAGTTCCTGGTTCATGAAGGAAACTGATTGTGGGATCTAGCTGTGTATGATATATTTCAGTCAAACAGGCGGTGTAAGCAAGGCTGTTGCAGAAGCTCATAAGAGAATTCCCTGCATTGTTTGGCGGGTTATATTCCCTGCTTCCAAGCTTGAGCCAATCTGGGAGTATCTTATTCAACGCCGCGTAATAGATTCTCCTTATGTTTCCCTCCAACCCCATAAGTGTCTCGATAGACGGAGAGCTAGAAGGAATGCTTTCTAAATAACCCATTATTCCGTCTATTTCTTTTTCCAGTTTTTCGCCGTTTCTTTCCTGACCTTTAAGGACATTTATAATGTTCATAGCGGCCCCATAAACAAATGATGAAGCAATCCTGAATCTGGATTCCGGAGTGAGGTAAGTTCTGGCCTGTGAAATTATGATCTGACCGGATACTTCCTTCTTTCTTGGCCAGAGTGAAGCTTCGTAATATCCGTAGTGGTTAAAGAAATGCATAGGGATCGAACTCTTAGAGAGAAAATGAATAACCCCGCTAGTGATCGAAACGTGAGATGTGCAATAAATTTCACTGACCTGCTCTATAGGTATTGGGATCTTCTGAAATTCGTTTTCAAAGTAAATTGTGTTCTCTTTCCTCTCAAGTCTTCCGTCCTGAGTAATATATAGCGGCTCACTCATTTCAGTCCCTCCTGGTTGGAATAGCACAACTCGTAGTATCCACACCCCCTGCATTTTGAACGTTCCAGTCTATTTGGACAATCTTCGTTTAAAACTTCTATGGTATTATCGATGGTTTCTAAAAGTTCACTTCTTATATCATCAAGGAGAACTTTTACTGTTTCCCTTGCTTCCGGATAGTTAAGTATACCTACTGCATTTATTCCACTTTGTTCCAGCTTAAGGAGATAGAAACCGAGCTGAAGCTTGTGTTCATTTTTAGGTTTCCCGCTAGACTTTACTTCATGCACTTCTATGGGGTCTTTGCCTTTCAGCACAAAATCTGTTCTAATGTTCTGATATATGAAATCCACTTGGCTATTTCTTGGAAATGTATGCTCATCCACCCATTTTCCTTTCCTGACAAGATCGGAATCTGATTCCATCCTTACTCCATGGGAGAAGAGCCATGCCTGCCTCTTGCAGTGTCCGAAATAGTTGATGATGGTTCCGTTCAGGTCATCAAATGAAAAATGCATCCTCATGTCCCTTACTATCCGAAAGCTCAAGCCCTGTGTCCCTGCTGTACTTTAGATTTATCACAGGGAATTCTCCTCCTAAGTCTATATGTTTCCAGAAAGGCCTTAGCGGAACCCTAACGGCATATTCTCTCCACCTGCCTGCTGAGGCTTCTGTTTGAAATTCCGCTGGAACAGCGTCGATAGTAACATATCTGGATTCCCTGGTTTTTAATGGAAATTCATTCTCACTGATGGGAAGGGAGTGTAAACCGTCACCGTGTTTATTTCCTGAACCCTTCCCTGAAAAGCTCTCGCATTCCTGCACAATGCGGTGTATACGATCATATGTTCGGTAAAACTCCTCTATTTCATCGTTTTCGGGATAGACATGATCCAATATTCTTTGAATGGCTGTATCTTCAGCAGTAAGATCAGCCAGGGTTTCTCTTGTTCGGTCAAGAGGCCCCTTTCCATAAACAAGATCATTAATTTCTGCGTTGATATCATCCGGTTCATAGACGTAGATATCAGCAGTTCTTCTCGAATCTCTGCTCCGGTTAACCCTTCCTGCCCTCTGAATTAAGGTATCAGCAGGGCTGATCTCGGTTATCAAAATATCATAATCAATGTCAATTCCAGCCTCAATAACCTGAGTTGAAACCAAAATCTTTCCTTTCTTAGTATCATATTTTGCCCATTCTATTATATCCTTTCTGTCGCGCTGTATAAACCTTGAGTGAAGGCATCTGGCATCTGCATGCATGTCTTTAAGTCTAGAGTAAATACCAACACATTCCCTAACATTGTTTACGACCACCAGGACTCTGTTTTCTTTCCCTTTCTCGGCAACCAGTGCAGGATCAAAATTATCAATAAGGTGAATCCTCCACGGCATTCCTTTGACAGGAGCCGGTATTTTCACTGCATCAAAAGGTTCCCCTGTAATTCTGGAGATTGCAACAGGTATCCAGGAAGGTAGGGTTGCAGTCATCAGAAGAACAGGCATATCAAAGTACTTTGTCTGCCTCAAGAGTTCTACGATTAGACTCAACGTGACCTTGTCATACGCGTGAACTTCGTCTATAACCAGGCATCCGTGCGCAAGAGCAAAATTAACAGCATCCCATTTTCCTATATTGAACAAACTAAAAAGGATCTGGTCGATAGTCGTAACCATAACTGGGCGATGGAAATAACGGTCAAATTCGTGGGAATCAGGATCTTCTGAAAAATTTTCCCGGATTGTGTAGTCAGATGCACCGTGAAGTACCCCTGTGTTACCTGGAAAATAGCCGTTAATTTCTTCATTTCCCTGGAACCGGTAATAAATGTCATCAACCAGAGATCTTGTGGGAAGGGAGAAAATCAGCCTTTTCTTGTTCTGTCTAAAGGCCCATCTAATGGCGGCTTCCGTCTTCCCGCTCCCTGTTGGAGCCGATAGTATTGCTCTCTTACCAAGTTCTGTTGATATTTCCTGAACCTTTTCCCGGAGTTCTGTCCTAGATGAAACTTTACCAATTAATACATTTTCCATTCCTGACAACAGTCCAGGAAAGCTGGTAAAACCAATGCTGGCGCCGGACGCAGCCCAGTCGGAGAGGTGAAGGTACTGTTTTAGCAATGGAAAGATCCATCTCCTTTCAATCAGCATGTTGAAATTTTCTACCTCTGTGAGTAACTCGTTGAAGTAGAGTAATCGGAGCAGCCCGGTGTCGATTGGCGATCTAAGTTCATCTTGCACTTCAGCAGGTGGCTTAAGATCATTTACCCCATCATAAAACCGCAGGTATTCATCAAGACCCATAATAACAATTTTCTCCTGCCGATCATATAGCCCCCTTTCAGGCAGAAGTAGGGGGCCATGGTGGTGCATAGCAGCCATTGCACATAAATTTACTTTATCGCCATAGATTAGATTCCAGAACCTTTCATTGGTAAAGTAGAGAGGGGAAATGAAATTGTGTGGAATGTCGGGCGACGCTTTTCGCTGTCTAATTCCATTATCATCATAAATGGCCCTGATCTTTTCCTGAAACCTTGAATTAAGTTTCCCAAAATCATGATTGGAAACAAGAAAACTGAGCTGGTGCCAGAATTCTTCAATATTGATATTGAAATGTTGCAGGAACTCTTCAGTTCCCCCACCCAGCACTTGCCTGAACTGACTAAGTCTTTCCAGGCATTCAGTTCTATGTTCATTCAGTGTCTGTCCGTTTCCCTTTGCCAGAATGGCTTCATCAGAGAGCATAGAAGTTATAATCACCGTCTGTTAGGGCGCCCTCTCTCTTTGTCCTGATCCTGTAGCGCTCGATGAAAGTGTAGTTTCCAAAATCCACGGGCTCTCTGGACAAATCATCACCTATTTTGAAAGCTCTAGGCAATGGGAGCGATACCAGAGGAATTAACAGATCGGCCGAGTCCAGAATTTCATCCTCCTTTGGATTAAGTTTGAAAGGAACAACGGTATTGGAAATAACTACATCTTTGGGTGTCCAGAGAGAGACCTTGGAGACCTGATCTATCCTCAATAGTTCATCATCTCTCCCAAGAGATAGTGCAAATTTTGGGTTTTTGAACGCATCTGAAACACTGGTGAACATATCTTCGGAAGATGGGATTATCCAGATTGTATAGTGATTGTCATACAAATTCTCCCTCGATAGAAGTGAAAGAGGTTCTTTTATCTGACCCCCTGACTTGAATTTAATTATGTGGGTCAGATCCTGATAGGTTGCTGCATGAGTTCCTACCACCGCTACTCTAAATTTGTAATAGTAATCCTGGATTTCTTTTCTCCCTATTCCCATCGCAGAGCCTATGAGACCGATCAGATTTGTAGGAGTTGGTAGAGGTAGAGTATCATGGATTGAGTGAGAGAGTGGGGTTCTGAAGCCATTGGTAACACCGTAACACTTAATCCTGAGTGCAAAGGTCATGAAAATACCTGCGGATCCAGATTTTCAATGATTTCTAGGAACGAGCTTTGGGGTGATTTTCTGAATACAGAGGACTTAACCGATATGTTATCCGTACCTATTGCAGAACGGGCCATAATCTGTTTGTTTTCTTCAAGTGTCCTTGTAATGACATCATCATCAAGATTGCCTGATTGGTCTACTACAAGTTTACCCATCCATATTGGATTTTTCACGGTCTGCAGTGATATGGCCACCGCCACTGGAGTTCCGCTAGTTAACAGCCGTGACTGCTTCCCACCTCCCCACAAGTATAGAAAAGATTCTAGGACTCCTTTCAGCCTTTTCAATCGTTCCTCTGAACTTACTGACCAATCCTCGAAAACATCCCCCTTCTTGATCTCCTTCTTTCCGTTGCCAATCCTGTCCAGTTCTATTAAAACGCTATATGAAAACCAGTTCGCAGATACTTCGGTTTCGTACATTCTGTGGTCCTGGTGAATATCGCTGTTATTCTGGATTCCGAGGTCCCTATCGTACGTATATGGAAATAATGCAACAGCAGGAGAAACTCTTACCACGCTGGTTCTTGTGATTCTATCCTTTGCATTCATATAACCGAAGAGGTCATCATCAACATATGATGAGGGTTCACATTGCGTAGAATAGGGAGACTTGCTTTTTCCACTTTCTTCGTCTTTTGGAGACATTTGAAAACCAGCGTCCCTCATCCTCTCCCTTGCCATTCTTCTTATGGCCTGTCCGGATATGTACGGGTATGAGTCTCCATTTGGGAACCTGATTTTCTTCACAGTAGATATTATGTCCTCATTGTAGCTGGAATTAACATTCCCCATGTCCATTTTGATAATGGATGTAAAAGTAAGGCAGTTAAGTTTCATTCTGCTATCACCTCTTTACCTCTTTTTTCGTTCATATATGAAAACCTCTGATTAGCAACAATTGCAATGATGCTTTTGTATTTGTTCCATTCATCGCCATCAGAAAGAGCATCTATAAATTCGTTAGATATCCCTGTAACCTTTCCCTTCAGAACACATAAGAACGTCAGGCGTTCAATGAATGACCTTAAGGACTGCACATTTCCCACGGACCTGAGTTCGTAGAGAAGGGATTTGCTTCCATCCTCTGCAGCAAGCTCCGCTACTTTCATTCCTACGCTCTTACACTGTTTTATTATCTCATCATTTTCCATTTCATTTCCTCCCAAAACATATTTCGACAGCACTAATGTGAGTTCCTGAATCCTGTAAGGAATCTCTCTCTCACTGGACAGTGCATCCCACGTATATCTCTCCAAAATTCCTATGGATGGGGATCCATACAGTACAGACTTCGAGAATTCTTCGCGCCTTGTATCTACGAAAGTTTTGCCAGTTTTGTACGTTAACCCCGCAACAAGAGACATAAGATTTCTACTGCTTATCTTTTGACTTAACTTTTCTATCAATTCCAGTGCCTCCGGGGTGCTCTGATAGCGCCAGCTCCTTACTAGCTGATCCCCATTTTCCAGAATGAAAAGCCAGGACCTGTACAATATCCTGTCATATTCTCTTTCACTTATATTGCTCTCAGTAGATTGTAACATATGTTTAAGAATGGGGCTTTTTGCAAACTTTTGCAGAGTTAAATCGTCCCTTAGTTTTGATACAATTTCTCTGACGCCTTCTTTAATGGATACAAGCATGGCTAGAATTAGAAAATAGTACCCCGAATACTGCTGAGGCTTATCGACGAAATTTGACTGTTGGTAATTTGTTCTAGAAATAACCGGTCCATCTGATCTCTCTGCATTCATGAGAATTTTCTGCAGATTCTGAATTTGATATACGTCCTCGATTGCCATCAGAAATTCTGTGAGCTCGGAAATGCTATTTGATTCTGGAATTGCAAGAAAAGTAGATTCTCTGTCGGAAAAATACATTACCCTCATTAGGGCAAAATGATTAGAAATAGAGCAGGCTCTGCAGAATCCAATTTTTCCCTTATGATAACTGAAGAAATTAGCAAAATTTTCGACCCCAACAGTGCTTGGGTACTGGGTCATTTTTGTTTCGGTAAGGAAATCACTTGCCCCACATCCAAAACAGGTCCCTTTCTTTCCCTTGGTGGAAATGACATTGAACTGTATGAATCTTTTTTCCGGCCAAAGCTTAGCATTATTGAGGCCTTCGTAGCTTTTCCCATAAATCATTCCGGTCTTTTTGACTTGTTCTACTTCTTTGCGTAGGTCTTCGCTAAGCTTCTCAAACTTAATTTCCTTAATTCCGGCAGGTTTGTAGTTACTTGTGTTTATTCGGATATGTGGGAAAGTTGCAGGCCTGGGAATTGGTGTTTCACCCACGTATTGTCTTCCATCCTTACTGGTTTTTATCAATAAATCGTAGTGTGTGCTGATTGTTATTTTATTAACAGTATACCAGTCAGCGCAGAATTCAAGAAATTCATTTAATGAAGCCTCGTCTTGAGCCTCGATGTAATGTTGATCTTTATCCCACACTATTCTCTTGGCTGATGCCGCATTCTGAATCTCCACCTCGGATTCTTCTGGCGAATCAAGAATCCTGAAAAACTCTGCCGATCCAAGTTTTGTCCACGCCGGTACATCGTCACTGAAATTTAGTCGAAAACCCATTGATTCATACCCTCTTATTTTTGATGGAAAGCATTCCAAATCCCAGCTTACGGTGGTGCCCTATTCCCTGAGTAAGCATAAATTCGTGGACTTTTGCATTAGTTCTAATTCTGAATGCCAACCTCAGTGCTATGAACGAGTTTATAGCCACATTATCTTTATATATAACCCTCCGTCTCTGTTTTGCGGACAGCAATTCTAATTCTATCTCACTTTTAACATGTGTTGCTGCCTCGGACTGGCGTTCTATTATTTCCTTAAGGGCCCTGGAAAGGTCGTCTTTGACGGTATAATGCTGAGTTATGCCTGTTTTTTCAGCTTTCTTTATTACTATCTCCCCCAGGGATTCGTATTCAATGGAAGAAATTCCGTCAGGGATGTGTATGTTTTCAATTTTTATCTGTGATACCCTTAGTCTCACTTTTCCTACTTCAAAAAATGGATCCACAAGCATTGCTTTGCTCAACCCGGCCATTATTTCCAGGTCTGGACTAGCAATTACAAGTTCCGCTGACCTAAACAGCAAACCTAATTCAGTATTCCATAGTTTACCTAAGAAACCACTAAAAACTAAAAATTCATCCCATTGATCATGTGCTTTGGTAGATAGGTTTTTATCATACTGACCTAATTTGGCGAGGATCGAATTCTTTAACATGTAATGATAATCCTTTACCATGGGGATTCGGTCAATGTTTTCTAACCTTACTCTAATCCTTTTCCCGTCAACACTTATTTAAGCCACCGCCTGAAGTTCTCTTGAGACCAATACTTATTAGCAATCGTTTTTCCAATACTTAAGCTTTGATCTGACACATGCCATATTCATCCAATGAAGTAATTATTAATTTATGCCAGACCCTGTGAGAAAAGTCCTGAAGGATATCTGTTCAGATGTTTCTGAGGAGACTCTTATTGATGAGCATTCAAAGAAGTTTGATCTTCTGGATCACACAGTGTTGCTTGTGAGATCCGCCTTGAAGAATCAACAACTTGCGGACATTGCACTTGAAAGTGGAATAAGCAAATTGATCTGCTTCCTTTATTATTTGTACAGCTATAAGAGAGAATATATATTACTAGAAGGATATGTGGGGGAGTCCAGAGAGGGTTTTAACAATCTTCTGCTCACTCTCCAAGAAAAGGTGATCTGAAATGGCTGATAAATTCACCGTAGAAGAGAAAGTACAGATTGTAATTGAATCACTTACGGCAACAAACATTGCAGAGCTGTGCAGAAGGCATGGTGTTTCAGTTGCACAGCTTCACAGGTGGAGGAGCATTTCCTTCAAGGAGGAAGCAAAGCATTAGGAGAATCATCAAAGGGAAACCAGTATCAGAAAGAAATAGATGATCTGAAAAGGTTTGTTGGTGACCAGGCGTTGGTAATAGACGCTTTAAAAAAAATACAAGGAGGGGAGAGATGATGCGTGCAATTGGTGATCTAAAGGAATCAATGCCAATTGCAAGGATATCAAGGGTAACGCATATTCCAAGGTCTTCAATCTATTATATAAAATCAGGTCATACAGGCGTCAGAAAGAAGATGATACTCGATAAAATAGAAAATCTATACTGAAAATATCTGAAGAGAGGACAACCTATGGATACAGAAGGAGATGGGCAATGCTTAGAAACAGCGGAATCCATGTGAATATAAAGACAGTAAGGAGAATAATCAGAAAACATAATCTTGCACTTCCATACGCAAAGCACAAGAACCGTACAAGAAATAGAGATCTAACCAAACCGGAAAACATAAACGCATTGTGGGAGACAGACATACATTACATTTCCACAGTAAATGAAGGAATGGTATATCTCATGTCCATAAAGGATTGTTTTTCAAAGAGATGAATTTCATATGAGATATCAAGATTGTGTACAGCAAAGGATTGCATTAGGGCATTTGAAAAGGCATATTCATATTCAAAAGATGACCTTTCACTGCTTCCATTGAGAGTACACAGTGAAGAGGCATTAAGAGGCTATCTCTTTGTGATATTCACATCACTTATTGTGTACATGAATGTTCAAAAAGAGGTAAAATCAGTTGAACTTGCACTTGACATATTGAGGTATTTGAAGTGCAAGGTATACGACAAATCTGTGATTGTACAGGAATTAACAAAAGAGCAGAAAAGACTCTTTGACCTCATCGAAGTCATAGTGCCTAATGAAACGGGAAGTTAGGAAGTTATTCGAAATCCTCAAGAGAATGATACAGAAATTCTTTTGGAGACAAATGTAAAGGATGTGAAAATGGTACGCGGGACAAAAGTTTTCGAAGCGAATTATGCGCGGGGAGAGGGATTCGAACCCTCGCTCTCATTCGAGAAACAGCTTAGCAGGCTGCCGCCGTACCGCTGGGCCATCCCCGCTCAGGAGCTGAAGCGGTCTTGAAGATCGTTGGCAACCTGTTCTAAAATCTCTTCAAAATCCTCATTTTCCAGAGTTATTACTTCACCGGACGGAAGCGTGATTGTTGCATAATACATCTCTCCATCCTTCGAAATCTCCACCTCAGCTAATTTGTCTCCCATGCTACCACAACGTAATTTGTTAGGTTATAATATATTTTTCAGGTTGAAGTGAGTCCAGTATCAAAAATAGAGGAGAGGGAATCCAATGCAATAGCAATTTTGCATGAAAAGTATAAATATTGGTTGACCCTGCTGGTATCGGAGGTGCTCACCGTTGGTAAACTTCGTGAAGAGACGCGATTACGATGATGATGACGACTACGATGACGACGATGACGACAACTGATCGTAGAAAGATTTTCATGCCTTTTTTATAAATCGAAAATGATTTGTTTTTCAATTGATTATGAATTTACAGCAGTTATTTGTTGTTGATTTATCGACTTATTATGAATTCTGCGATAAAAATTAGGATATTGCCGCTGAAATGCACATGGAAAATTATCTGAAGCTGGAGCGGACACATGTTCAGTTTAATGTAAAATTTAAACAGCCAGGGTGGTAAACCTCATAGGCCAGTTGGAAATAATCCACATAAAAAATGTGATGCTAATTGGAAGATAATGGGGAAAATCTGTCAGTCTTCGACCAGCTTAATCCCAGGATCAGGGAAATGCTCATAAACAGAGGGATTCTGGATCCTACTGATCCTCAGCAGGATGTGATCCCTCATATACTGAGAGGCGAGAACGTCCTGCTGCTCTCACCCACAGGCAGTGGAAAGACTGAGGCAGCCATACTTCCAATATTCCACAGGATTCTGACTGAAAGGCCGCAGCCAGTCTCAACACTGTTCATAACTCCCCTCAGGGCGCTTAACCGGGACCTTCTTGACAGGCTCAGGGAATATGGAAGGGAACTTGGCATCCGCGTCCAGGTGAGGCACAGCGATATCACCGATGCTGACAGGAGGGAGATAGTAAAGAATCCTGGCGATATTCTCATTACCACTCCAGAATCCCTGCAGATTCTCCTGAACGGGAAGAGGCTCAGGGAGATTGTTTCCCACGTACGCTATCTTATAGTGGATGAACTGCACGAAACAGCCCAGAATGAACGGGGTTCCCAGTTTGCCATTGCGGTGGAACGGCTCCGTGAATTAGCCGGCAACTTCCAGAGAATTGGCCTTTCTGCCACTGTTGGCAATGAGGATGATCTAGCCAGATTCCTTTCTCCTGAAAGTCCCCCATATATTTCTAGGTCAGGGCTGAAGAAACGCATGACCATTCAGATTGGTGTTCCTGCAAAAGCAGACGAGGCAGTTGCTGGCATAATGGGATGCGACGATGGGTATGCTGGCGCCATACTGCACATGTGGGATCTGATCCAGAAGCACAAAGGGACACTGGTCTTTGTCAACACAAGAAGTTCAGCGGAGGATATTGCATTCAGGCTCAGGCTCTACCTTAAGGATCCGCCCATACAGGTGCATCATGGATCCCTGTCCCGGGATGCAAGGGAAAGCGCGGAGAAGGATTTCAAGGCTGGAAAAGTGAAGGCACTCATTTGCACCTCATCTCTGGAACTGGGAATTGACATAGGCTCCGCAGATCTTGTTCTGCAGTTCAATTCCCCAAGGCAGATCAACAAGCTGATACAGAGGGTTGGCAGGTCAGGGCACAGCCTTGAGAAAATCTCCCTGGGAAACATAGTCTGCAGCGACATAATTGAGCTTGAGGAGGCCAGCGCCATAGTATCCTACATAATGGAGGGGCATCTTGAGGATATTACCATCAGGGAAAATTCCCTGGCAACAATGGCGAACCAGGTCCTGTCGGAAGCCAAATTCGTCAGTGAAATTGATGCTGATTACTTCTTCCAAGTTGTGACCCGTTCCTATCCATTCAGGAATCTCAGCCGGGAGGAGTTCGATTCCACCCTGGATTTTCTTGCACGCACGGGCAAGATATTCTTTCAGGACGGCAGGGTGAGGAAAAGGAGAGGTGTACTCAACTACTTCCTGGAAAATATATCAATGATACCAAGCGAGAAGAACTTCAAGGTAATAGACCAGATCAACCGCAAATTCATAGGTACGCTGGATGAAAGGTACGTGGTCAATGAGCTGGAGCCCGGATCATATTTCGTCATCCGCGGATCGACATGGAGAACCATAAGGATAGACAAGGACCGGATACTTGTTGAGCCGTTCCCCACCGCAGCAATTGCGCCGAAATGGTCCGGGGAGGAGATACCTGTTCTGCTTGATGTAACGGAAAAGGTTTCCCAGAACAGGGAAAACAGGTATGTGCCTGATTTTGTGGAAGAGAATTCCAGACAGCTTCTGGAAGACTGGTATTCCAAGGATTCTGCCACCATGAAGCGCACCGTGATTGAGACCAAGGCCAACGAGATCATTGTCCAGGTGCTTCTTGGAACAAAGGGAAACTTCGCGCTTGCTGAAATATTCTCAAGCATCCTGTCCGGAATCACGGGAGAGAGTGTTGAGACTGATTACTCGCCATACCATTTCTACATAAGGTCGTCCCGCGTCATCAGGTCCAATGACGTCAGGCGGATCATCCTGAGCATTGATCCTGACAGGCTTTATCAGTACATCTCTGGATCAGCAAGAAGATCCCGGTTCTTCAATTCGGTATTCCTCTATGAAGCCCGCAAGTTCGGCCTCATAGCCAACGACGCCGATATCGGCAGGATAAGGTTTGAGAAGATCGTTGATGCATACTATGACACTCCGGTATACAGGGATTCCATCAGGAAGCTCATCTCTGATTACATGGACCTGGGAACTCTTGAAAAGTACCTTAGGGGAATAAGGTCTGGAGAGATTGAATTTTCCCTGAAGGATGACATCTCTGAAAGCTCCGACGTATTTCTGACCCACTATTCGGAAAGGGTTGCGCCACTGAAGCCAACCCGCAGCATACTTGATGCTGTGAAGAAGAGGCTCCTGAACGAGGAGACCATACTCTACTGCACATCCTGCGGCAATGTCCGGACCATGAAGGTGAGGGACATCAAAAGCATACGGTGCCCGGTCTGCGGAAGCTCTCTTGTGGCTTCCCTTTCGCCTTTCGAGAAGAACCTCCTTGATAAATCCAGGGAAGAGGACCCTGACGGAATCAAGACAAGGAAACGCCTGATGAAGAATGCCCACCTTGTGAGGGAGCGGGGCATGCAGGCAATAATAGTAATGGCAGCCAGAGGAATAGGGCCGGAAACGGCCTCACGGCTTCTTGACGTCACCTACCGGAACGAGGATGATCTCATAAGGGCCATTCTTAACGGGGAAATGGATTATGCCAAGACCAGGCGCTTCTGGGACTAGTGGTTCCATGGTAAATGTTAAATTTTGCAACCTATATGTACCATTGCCAATGTCCGGACCAAGAATCCTGAAAATACTTGAAAGGTATCGCCTGAAAAACAGCCGTGTGCCAATAATTGTTGAGGGGAGGCACGATATTGACAGCCTCAGGAGAATTGACTTCCCGGGGGAAATAATAACAATAAATTCAGGAAGTTCTCTGGTCACATTCTCTGACAATATCGCCAGGAACTACAGCGAGGTGATACTCCTTCCCGACTTTGACCGCAAGGGGCACCAGATCATGTCAAACCTGGAAAATTTCCTGCATGGGTCTGGATGCTTTGCTGACACGGATCTCTGGAATTCCATCAGGAAAATGATGCCAGTGCGTACCGTGGAGGAACTACCATTCGCACTGGGCAGGGTTCAGCAGACAGAGAATTAATAGCCATAATGCCATGAAGGTGAATGGCTTCCAACATCAGGATCACGTTCATGGGCACAGGCGGTTCCTGGCCCTCCCCTGGCAGAGGACTGCCTGCAGTTGCAGTGCAGATCGATGACATTACCAATCTTTTAGACTGCGGCGAGGGTACTCAGAAACAGATCATGAAGAGCAAGCTGTCCTTCATGAGCATCCATAATATCTTCATCACACATTTTCATGGCGATCATTTTCTCGGCCTCCTGGGGCTTGTGCAGAGCATGTCATTCAACGGGCGTGACAAGCCCCTTTACATCTTTGGCCCCAGGGGCGCAACAAGGATCCTTTCCAATGCACTGAATGTTGGCTACTTC
This sequence comes from Thermoplasmatales archaeon UBA509, assembly GCA_002498845.1. GTDB lineage: Archaea > Thermoplasmatota > Thermoplasmata > Thermoplasmatales > Thermoplasmataceae > UBA509. The sequence goes on from DAJC01000017.1 coordinate 14,025, forward strand.
CGCCTCAGCTACGAGATCCGTGTGGGGGAACTTGAATTCGGAAAGACGTACGATTTCGACAAATTCACTGTGAGCACCATGAGGAATGATCATCCGGTTCCTGCCATGTCGTACAGGATTCAGGAGAAGGACCTTGTGAAGATCGACAGATCAAAGGCAGAAGCCCTTAACATACCCGCCAGGCGGCTGGAAGAAATCCGCAGCAATGGCACTGCAGTGATCCATGGCAGGACGGTTTCCATTGATGATATAAGCATGGGCATCAGAAAGGGCAGATCCATAGTTTATACGGGCGATACAAGACCCCTTGAGGAAATGAAGGTTTTTGCCAGGGATGCAGATGTCCTTATTCATGAGACCACAACAGATTCCTCCCTGGAACCCAAGGTGAATGAATTCGGCCATTCATCATCAAGGCAGGCCGCGGAGATCGCCAGGGATGCACACGTCAGGAAATTCTTCCTTTTCCATTACAGCCCTAGATATGAGAATCTGGATGCACTCATTAATGAGGCCAGAAGCATATTTCCAGAATCAGAGCTCAGCCGGGAACTCATGGAATATGATGTCAGGCCCTCCAGTACCATCACGCCTGTTGATGCACAATAATTTCCCGCTCACGGAGCAGATCGGATTCGGCGCTCTCGCAGATACGCCTGATGGCGCTTTCAGTTCCCTCTGTGAAATGCCTTGCCAGGAAGCCTTTCAAAAGTACCATGGACAGTGAGAGCTTGATCTCCCATCTCACCCTGATCTCTGTTCCGCCCTCAATGCACCTGAGTTCGGTCTTCTTGAAGCCTGAAAATGGGCCGCTGTGGTAGTTCTCCGTACATGTCAGGGATTTCCTGTCGCACAGGTACGACATTTTTCCGTTTCCGGGAAAAGCAAACCTCACCAGAAGCATGCTGCCATCCGACCGGGTTATGCTTCTCATTCCGTGCCAGAATTCTGGAAGCCTCTGCCAGTCGCTTATCTGGTCCATTATCCTGTCCGGGCTGGCTGAAGATTTTCCGGCCACCTGTATCTTGATCTCCCCGACCATGGTGCTACCATACCTAGAGTATATTCCTGCCCTTAACCGTTACTCCCCTTGAACCCTGGTAGTTCCCTGATCTCTCTCCGTAGGATTCAGCAGGCCTGGATGACATGTCGTGAATAACAAGCTGGGCTATGCGCTCACCCCTGGCCACCGTTACCGGGGATCCGGATGCATTCAGGAAAGAGAGTGTCAGGTTTCCATGGAATCCGGCATCAACTGCCCCGAATGACCCCAGGACGCCTTTCCTGGCGTAGGATGATCTTATCCAGATCTGGCCCATGGCATCCTCTGGCATTATTATGTACTCCATTGTTGAAACGAGAAACTGTGTACCTGCAGGAATCACTGCTTCCCCTGAAATCACATTGCCGGAAACCCATACCTGATCGATCCTGAGATCGTAGCCGTTTGGCGTAACACTCAACACGTCAAAGTTCTCGCCAATAAGATTTCCTTCCCTTGCAAGTTCAAGGATTTTCCGGTCGCTGTAGACAGACATATTCATCCCAGGGGCTTCGCACCCCTTGCATGGTTAACCCTGAAATAATTATTAAAAGTAATGTAAAGAATCATTGACGCGAAGAATGAGATGTAATAGCTGATGTCCACGGAACCCAGATAGTAGGCAAGCGGGCCTTCAAATACAGCGCCAGGGCTCATGAAGGGGACTGATATGAGTATGGCCAGCACATATGCGGAAATCCCGGAATATGAAGCCAGCCCCGTGGATCTGTTTTTGCCAGTTATGAAGTAATGTGCGATCAATATGCCCAGCCAAGGCGTTATCCAGTAGTCCAGAATGAACAGGAATGTCTCGTAGAAGCCGTAAAAGTTCCTGTATCCGATTATCCCAAGAGCAAGCGACACAATTACGCCTATGATCAGTGCCCTGTTCCTGGTGAGCCTTGTGATAGCAGTATTCAGCGAAGTGGCGTTTGAAAAGAGGTTTATGGCATTTGCAGCAATTCCTCCAAGAAACAGCGATATCATGCCAACCGCAGCGTATGCGCCCATGTATCTGGCAAGGGCCGTGGCTGGATTGGAGATGTAGGCATGCGCAGATATTGCCACGGCCATCCCGATTATTTCAATCCAGAATGAGGCTATTGCGCCCCCGGCAAAAGTGAAACCGAATGATCTCCTGGGTCTGTCAGCCTTCCTTGTGAATCTGGAGTAGTCGGATGCATATGGTCCCCATGCCATGATGTAGGAGAAGGATGCGGCAAGGGTTATTCCAAATGCAATGAGGGGGCTCAGCCCTGATGGATGATAGGAATATGTCGATGAAAAGGTGGTGAAATACCTTATGCTGATCACGGCAAACATGACTCCCAGCACGGCCGACATCGCAATCTCGAATCTCCTGATCCAGTTATGCCCGGCATATGCCAGAGCAAACACTATGGCGGTCACTATGAATATGGGGAGGAGGAATGATACACCGGGAACAATGACATGAAGCGCAAATGATGCCAGAACAAGGTTCACGGTGAGCCAGCCCAGCGTATTGCCCCACTGAAGAACGGCAAGGACCCTTGACCCAAGCTGGCCGAACGGCCCCAGGCTCAATGCCATCTGGGGTTTGCCCGTGAGAGCCCCGGTCATGCTCATCATGCCCAGCAGCATCCCCCCAGTTATGTTTCCTATGATCAGTGCCACAACGGCATAATCAACGGGCATGCCCAGTGAGATTGGGATGAAGCCTATGGCGAAGTCACCTATTGTGAGGTTCGCTGCAAACCATATGAAGAAAAGCGATGAGGGTTTCATGGTTCTATTTTTATCATCTTCAGTGGTTATTTGAAAGGTTTTTTGCGTATTTTCAGCGAACGTATGTTCGGCAGACATGCATTGGGATGCCATATTCAGTAATAAAAATTTACATTCTTCTCAGAATATATACCTGAAAGCAGTAAATTAAAATTAAGAGGATGCACATATCCAATCATGGATGTGGTCCGCAAGGTTGAGGCAGTACTCTATGCTTCTGAATCCCCCATGTCTGCTGGAGACATTTCCTCTGTGATCGGGGAACCACGGGAAGAGGTCATCAAGGCCATAAAGAAGCTTGCAAGGGACTATTCTGCCCGGGAGACGTGCCTTGCAGTGGCCAGGTCTGGAATAAGGTACAAGCTTCAGCTGAGGAACGAATATTCTGATATCGTTGCTCCCGTTTCAAGAATGGAAATTGACCAGGTTCAGGTCAAAATTCTCGGTTTTGTGGCTACAAATCCGGGTGCACTGAGGGGGCAGATTATCCAGAAGTATGGGGAACGATCACGTCCTCTTATTCACGATCTGGTGAAGAGAAAGCTCCTCTCTGAGAAAAGGTACAGGAACACTGAGGCGTTCGACGTGACACGGGAGTTCTACAGGTACTTCAATATAGATCGTGGCGAACTGGTCTCAAGGATCAGGAAGACCGAGGGTGAGGAAAATGCCCAGTAAGATCCTGCTCGTTGGCGGAGGGGGAAGGGAGGATGCAGTTGCCAGGAGGATTGTCGAATCCGGATCCCAGCTCTTTTCCGCCCTGAAGAACAGAAATCCTTCAATAATTTCCCTGTCCACTGACACCCTTATCACTGATGAGCTGGACCATTCTGCAATCCTTGAATTTGCATTGAGAAAAGGTGTGGATCTGGCCTTCATTGGACCCGATCCCGTGCTGGACACGCCTCTTACCGACACGCTGATTTCTCGGGGAATTCGTGTGGCATCTCCCACAAGGCTTGCCGCCCGCATAGAGACGTCCAAGGCGTACATGAGGGAGCTTCTTTCCCGGTACGAAATACCCGGAAACATTGAGTATCATGAGGCGAAGTCGGTCCAGGATCTCCGGGAAATGATTCTTGATTCCACTGCTGATTATGCTGTCAAGCCTACCGGCCTTACTGGAGGGAAGGGGGTGAAGGTCATGGGGATTCACCTTGAGACCAGGCAGGATGCCTTCCAGTATGCAAAGGAGGTCCTGGAGCGTGACGGCATTGTGCTTCTTGAGGAGAAGATATCCGGAGAGGAGTTTTCACAGATGGTGTTCACTGACGGGACTCACATAATGCCAATGCCTCTGGCGCAGGATTTTAAGCGGGCCTATGAGGGCGACATGGGGCCCAATACCGGCGGGATGGGTTCCATAACAGATTCTGACCACCTGCTTCCATTCATTGATTCCGGAACAAGGGAAAGGGCTCTGCAGATCATATCATCGGTGATCAACGCAATGAGGTCTGAAGGCAATGAGTTCAGGGGAATAATGTACGGCCAGTTCATGAAGACCCCCCAGGGCCCAAGGGTTATTGAGATCAATGCCAGGTTTGCCGATCCCGAGGGGATAAACGTGCTAAGCATATCTTCTGGCAACTTCACCGAAATGCTGTATTCCATAGCCGACGGGAATCTCAGGAAAAGCGTTGATTTCAGGAATTCCGCAACGGTCCTGAAGTATGTTGTACCGGTCGGATACGGAACTGCCCCCAGGCCGGGAAAACTTGAAATTGAAAGAAATTTTGAGAATGAAAACCTGAAGGTCTACTATGCAGCAGTCTCGGGGACCAGGGAGAATGTTGTCATGTCATCATCCAGGGCACTTGCGGTTGTGGGCATAGCTGACCACATCTGGGATGCATCGGATATCGTGGAAAGCGGCCTGAAGAAAATTCATGGGGAATATTACGTCCGCCACGATATAGGAACCAGGGACATGATCCAGAGGAAGATCAGCCAATCCTGATTCTGCCGAATATCCTGGGAGACCTGTTCGGCGTTGACACAACCAGGGTATTCTTTATTTTGAGTATGGGTTTCTCAAGCTGGACGCTGGATTTATCCACCATTCCGCGCTGGTACCTCATCTCATCGGAAACGAATATCTCCTGCACTTCATCCACATTAAGTTTTGAGAATGGGCTTATCTCCAGCTTCCCGTTGAATGAGCTGAGGTACTGGAAAGGCGTATCAGACAGGAACATCCCCCTCTCCAGCTCGTCTGAATCAATGTTCTTCAGCGCAAGGCCCACACGGACACCGCTCTGGGCGGATTCCTGATCCTCGTCCTGCACCTGGATGGACCTTACCTGGACTTCCTTGTCTGCATAGGAGCAGATAAGTTTCTGGTGTTTCTCAACCTGCCCCCCAAGGACAAAGCCAAGTGCAACTGTGCCAACACTCTTCACCTTGAAGAAGTGATCTATGAGAACCATTGTGTTCTGGAACCTTGGCACATGCTTCTCCTTATCCAGTTCAGGCAGAAGTTCCATGGGATTGCCTGAGAAGAAGCCGAAATTCTTCATTGAGGTGTTTGCTGTCATTTTCTTTATGACGTCAATCTTATCCGGGCTGCTGACCAGAAAATAACCCCTGCTTATGCCCATCAGGTCCATGGCCACCACAACTTCCCCGAAATCCCTGTTGATCATATCTGCATTCACAACTGCTATGTCAGCAGGATACATGGCATCGGTAAGGGATGAGACCTTCTCCGGGAAACGTGATGGGGACAGGAAAGTGTACACATTCTCACCATCTTTCCTGTGGTAGAGGGTGATATCGCTTTCCGTACCCTTCTTTGCAACAACCTTCAGGAAATCGGCGGCATCATACGTGAATACTGTGAGATTCTTTATCATTTCAGGACACCTCATTCATTACAAGCCTGCAGACGCTGTCGACCAGACTGTCTCCGTCATCTGGAAGGCCTGTTCTGTGGTAATCCATTCCCATTTCCTTAACCTTTCCCCCGAACTCCAGATCCAGATCGTACAGGATCTCAAGGTGCTCATATAGGAAGCCTATGGGAACTGCCAGCAGTGATCTGTAGCCCTTTGCCATGATATTTTCTAGGACCTCATAAATCGACGGTTCCAGCCATCTGTTCCCGTATTTCCCCCTGCTCTGGTAACCCACGAAGTACTCCTGAAGACCCGCTTCCTCTGCAGTGCTGCGTGAAGCTGACATGAAGGCAGCATTGTAGTCATCCTCTTTCTCCCTGAATAATGGAAGGCTGTGCGCGTCAAAAAGAACTGCATCGCCTTTCCAGTAATTCTTCCTGACCAGAGGTGCCCATATATCTGCCAGTACATCAGAGGGAATGCCGTTGATGAATCTGATCTCCGGGTTCAGGTTCCTTCTGGACAGTGCCTTTTCCAGAGGATCCAGATACGATCCCTTGACGCCACCCGATGGGAACGGAAAAAGCGGGAAAGCTACAATTTTATCCGTGTTGCTGATGGACAGCGACGATATTGATTGGTCCAGCCATGGACTCCAGTGCTTGTTGCCCAGGATCACGTCAATCTCGCCGCCCTGAGAGAGTTTTGCACTGATCTTCCTGACAAGGCTGTCAACTATTGCGTTTGATGGCGATATTCCACCAACCATGGCATATTTTTCCGTGTTTTCTCTTGTTGCATACTCTGGCACAGGTTTTCCCTCATATATGCCCTGCAAATATGCAGGAACATCCTCCATTCTTGTGGGGCTTCCGTATGCCATGAGAATTACGTGAATCAATTCAGTCTCCCCTCAGGGCATGACCGCAAGCCAGAGTGCGCCTGCAGCCGGCCAAAGTGATGCTTATACTGGATATACCGAAACATTATTTCCATAGCCGCTGTGCTCCTGAGTCTTCCGAAGAAAATGGAAATTCCCCGGAATTTTCACTGGGCAATTGCCCGCAGCTGCCCTATGAGTTCATTCTCAACATGCTCTGTGAAGAGAATCTCGGGTATGTCCACCACCAGAAACAGCTCTGAAAGAAGGAGTGTTTCGATTGCGGTTATGGCAAGGTTCTTCAGTAATTTTCCAACGCCCACTTCCACCTGAATCTGGCCGGGTGCCGTGGCATCAAACTTGAATGTGAGTGCCCTGTCGGCGGCAACAAGATCCCTTAGAATACCGGGCTTTTGCGCCTGCAAAATTCCCTGATCACCCTGCACATTGCTCTGTACCTTCCATCCCTGGCTCTGCAGGAACTGCTGAAAACCTGTGGCAACATCGCTGAGGCTCTTGCTGCTTGTTAGGCTGAAATTCTTCTTAAAAAATCCCATCTGTGCGTATATCAATTTCTTATTTTATGGTTTACTGATTTTGAAGCTCATATTCCATTATTGTTGAATCAGATGAATCAGGGGGAAGGGGATCAGAATCTTCGCTCAACTGCATGGATCTTTCTGGTCAGTTCCAGCAGTGTTTCAGGCCTGGTGTTGGGAAGTACACCATGGCCAAGGTTGAATATGTATTTGTCACGATCCGCCATGGACATGGCTATTGAAAGCCCTTCGCGCATTGCCAGGTCAGGTGCGTTCTCCACCATGGAAGGATCCAGGTTTCCCTGAAGCCCAACTTCACTGCCAATGGATCTGCCAACTTCTGAAAGCTCAACCCTCCAGTCCAGGCTCAGAAAGTTGAATCCTGCGGTTGACAGGATCTGATGCATTGAGCCTGTCTGTGTGCTGAAGTAAATCACCGGTATCTTATTTCCAATGGCAGAAGTTATCTGTTCCAGATACCTTTCTGAATAAATTGAAAGCTGCCTTGGCGAAAGATATCCCGCCCAGCTGTCGAAGATCTGTATTGCATCGGCCCCGGATTTCCATTGAGACAGTGCATTTTCTATGACCATGTCGGTGACCATCTGCATGAGTCTTAGAAAACCTGGATCGCCAGAGAAAATCAGCTTCTTTGTCAGATACAGATCCCTGTCGGGGCGTCCTCCTGCCAGATAAGATGCTATTGTGAGCGGACCCCCTGAAAAGCCTATTACTGGCACTGAAGATCTTGATGCCTTTATGCGCCTTATTGATTCATAGGTCGAATAACCATATTCAGCGGAACTGAATTCGTTGATTGAACGCATTGAGGGGTCTGAAACGTATGAGTTCTTTATGGACGGCCCAACACCTTCAACAAAATCAATGGCAAATCCCATGGATTCTGCCGGGAGAATTATGTCAGAGAATATGATGGCAGCATCCACTCCAAGCCTGTCAACAGGTTCCAGAGTAATCCGGATGGTTGTGTCGGCATCCCTGCACATGTCCTTCATGGACATACCTCGCCTTATCTCCGTGTAACCTGGAAGATACCTGCCAGCCTGCCTCATATACCAGACCGGAATTGTCTCGTGGGAATCACCCTTAAGCGCAGACAGGAAGCTGTTCAATTGCAATTACCCCATTGCATGATCAAGGCCTTGTTCTCCTGATTGTCCTTGGGTAAGGTATGGCATCCCTTATGGTTTCCTGCTTCATGATCCACCATGCCAGCCTGTCCAGGCCAAGGCCAAAACCTGAGTGCGGCACACTGCCGTACCTTCTCAGATCAAGGTACCAGTAATAATCCCTGGTGTCGAGGTTGCTCTCGGCCATTCTCTGCTCAAGCTGTTTCAGGTCCCAGATCCTTTCTCCTCCCCCAAGAATCTCGCCATACCCCTCTGGTGCCAGAAGATCATGGCAAAGTATCTCCTCTGGATTTTCTGGATCAGGCATGTGATAGAATGTTTTCAGCGAACGCGGGAAATGAGTGACGAAGACTGGCTTGTCGAAATGAACCATGATGTCTCTTTCCTCGTCTGCGCCCAGATCATCGCCATACTTCAGGTTGAGTCCCCATCCCTGTGCCATCTTCATCAAATCAGCATACCTGATTCTCTGGAATGGTGCCTTTATATTCCTGAGGAAATCAATGTCTCTGCCGAGAAGCTTGAGTTCTTCCTCATTTTCTTCAACAACCTTTGCCACAATATACTCAATCATTTTCTCTTCGATCTGCATCATTTCCTCATTGCCGATCCACGCCACCTCTGCCTCGGCATGCCAGTATTCCGTGAGATGCCGCCTGGTCCTGGATTTCTCTGCCCTGAAACTTGGAGATACTGTAAATACCTTCTCCAGACTGAAAATGAATGTTTCCAGATAGAACTGGGAACTCTGTGTGAGGCTGACCTCTTCCCCAAAGAACGGGACCTTGAAGAGCGTTGATCCACCTTCCGTTGCGGTGGATACCATTATTGGAGGCTGGACCTGGTAATATCCGTTTCCATAGTAAAAATCATTGAAAGCCTTGAATATGGTGGACCTGATCTTGAGAACAGCCGTGAATTCCCGGCTCCTCAGCCACAGGTGCCTGTTGTCCAGGAGAAACTCTTCACCCAGATCCCTTGAAATGGGAAAACTATCGTTCCTCTGATATATTCTGTAGGATTTGATCTCCACCTCGTACCCTGTTACAGCACGCTTGTCTTCCTTCACTATTCCGGATACTTCGAGGCTGCTTTCGACGGTCAGGTTGGAAAGCTCCTTGTGCTGTTCTTCACTGAGGCTCTTGGTGCTGGAAAGAAGCTGAACAATCCCGGTTGAATCCCTGAGAACTATGAAGGTAAGCTTGCCGCTGGTCCTTATTCTGTAGACCCAGCCGTGCAGGGTCACCTCCTTTCCCAACTGACTTTCATTGAGTGTCTGTGCTATACTTTGCATCCGCATTTTATGTCAGACTTTGTAAATAACTTTTCTGAAGGAACTCAATGATCCGGAAGAATTGCAAGATGGTTGATGAGAGTGATTTCCCTCAATTTGGATAATTTCTATTCTGCCATGTGCATATCTTCCGGGATCCGGACCTTCAATGGATAGATATACGTCTGAGGTAGAGATTCAACAAATTCCATGTTGATTCCAGAGCTTCTGAGCCTTGTGAGTGCACGATGATAGGTTGACCTGGCTATATCCTCTCTATTGGTTTGCCACTGGACACCGGCGACGGCCAGCAGGGTGAGGCCATGGAAGTACTCCCTGAAGTTACTGTGTGAAATATGCCAGATGTCCTCCAGCAGTTCATGGGTTTCCCAGTATCGTTCTTTGCCAATGAGCCAGTTTGCTATGAAGATTGCCGTTTGCGTACTTTTTTCATTGTATGCTGGCTTATTATTTTCATCTGAAATCAGCTGGGTAAAAACAAAGAAAGAAAGATTTTCCAGGCTAAGATTTGCCATATTAATCTCTTCCCTGGTCTGGAAATCAATCTCTGTGCAATCTGTGTGGTTTCTTGCCATTATATAGAAAGCTCCTGCACTTTCAAGTTTTTCTATCAGCTTGCTTGTTTCAGCCTGCACCACTATCAAGTACCGTACCAATTCGCTCCTTTATTTCCTTTCAACTTAAATGCATTGCAGTTGTTGCAATATGAAAAGATGGCAAATTTAATGTGTGGATAAATATTCTGGATTTCCCTGAAAGGGAAACTGGATAGGTGGCAGAGCGGTCATGCGTGGGACTGCAGATCCCATCTAATAGGGTTCAACTCCCTACCTATCCTTTTAATTAAATAAACGGATACTTTTTATGTTTGTTTGGATTATCTATATATGACACGTGAGCCGAAATATAAAAAATACATTACAGAGGGTAGCCCAGAGTTTAATCTACAATTGAAGAGATGGTATGAAAATCTAAAGGCACATTCAGTAATCACAGCAGAGACTTATTTTAGGCACTTACTCTTATGGTGCGATAGGGATAACACCAATCCTATGGAACTTCTAGAACTTGCAAGACGTGAAGATTTCAGATATAAAATAATGGACGTTATAAGGGAAATGGAAAAGGAAGGCAAGGCAGGGTCATATATTTCGTACGCTGAAAAGCCAGTAATTTCTTGGCTTAGATTTAATGGAATTAATGTTAAGCTAAACATCAACATCAAGAACGAAAATCGTAATTTAAGGTCAGAGAATGAGAGAGTGCCAAGCAAGGAAGACTTGGGAAAGATATTAAGGATGGCTACCGCAAGAGCGAGGGTATCGGCTTCATTAATGGCGTATTCAGGTCTAAGACCAGAAACATTAGGAGATTATGAGGGGACAGATTGCCTTAAACTTTCAGACATAGAAGGAGTTAAACTATCAAGCTCAGGAGTAGAATTTGAGAAAATTCCGGCAAAGATTAGAGTAAGGAGCAATCTGTCTAAGGCAAGGAATGAGTATTTTACATTTCTGAGCAAGGAAGGATTAGATTATTTAACAGAGTATTTGGGAAAGAGGGTATTGGAAGGAGAAAAACTAACGTTTAATTCCCCTATTCTGCAATTAGACCCAAAGGGAGAGAAAAAAAGAGGACAGGAGCGAAATGAACACCTAAGAACAGCGTTGGTAGCAAGAGACATTAAGAAGGCTATTGTTAATGCTGGTTTTGATTGGAGACCCTATGTATTGCGAGCATATTTCAGCACAGCCTTGGACATAGCAGAAAGCAAGGGGTTAATATCGCACCCTTGGAGGCA
>DAJC01000049.1 GCA_002498845.1 Thermoplasmatales archaeon UBA509
CACACTTAAAAACAAGGAAATATTTATTTGTAGAGTGCCCTGCATATGATGTTGAGTGACTGCTGGTATTGCGGGAAGGAGATATCCGGATATGTCTTCAGGATTGCTGGAAATGACTGTGATATAAACTGTGCCAATGAACAGATAACCAGGGCCAAGGATCTTCTGGGCAGATTGAATAGCGAGATCGATTCTTTCGTTGGGTTCGGCCTTGGATTTGAGAAACCCGAGTTTTTCTGGTACGTTTTCGTCGACGATCCGGGAATGCTTCAGTACCTGAAGGATGAATTCAGTGCTGCCCAGCTTGGATTCAGCATATATCCCATTGTCATAGAGATCCCGAATCAGATGGAACCTGAAATGATACCGGCAATACCTGACAAATTCATAATGGGCGGGACATCCATCGGCCACCTGAATGCCTCCACTACCGGGACACTGGGCGGGGTGCTGAGGATGGGAGAAAAAAAATATGTTGTTTCAACTGCATCTGTTCTCGCGCCTGCAGGGGCAATGATAGGGGATAAGGTTGTTCACCCTTCCAGGCCGGATTCCCCAAGAAGAGGAGTGATCCTGGGCAGGCTTGTGGTGATCTCCAGGATGGCACCAAACTCCTCCAACGATCTGGATGCCGCCATAGCCGAAATAGACCCGGAAATACTTACAACTCCTCGCGTCAAGAATATAGGAGTGCCCAGTGAGGCCAGCGAACCACACATAGGAATGAGCGTCAGGAAAAGCGGGAGGACAACAGGATTCACTGAAGGGAAAATACTCTGCACTGATGTCAGGATGAAGCGCATTCATGACGGCAGACTTTACTATATTAATGATCATTTCATCGTAATGGGCGAGACGGGCAATTTCGCAGAGCCTGGGGACGAGGGATCACTGGTGATGGATAACAGGAATGCTGTTACAGGAATGGTTGAGCTTGCAATCCATGGGATGGCTGTATGTTCCAGGGGCACGATCCTGCTTGAAAGGTTTGGCTTTGTTCCCCCTGAATGCTTTGAGCCCTTTGAAGATGAGATGTGATGTTATTCACACCACTACCGGCTTGGAACGGTACCATGGTTAAGAGCAGAAACGCATTATACAATTAACAAAGAGGAATTAAGATGGCAAAGGTCGAAAAGAAAACTGGAAAAACGAGAATAATACTTTTCACGGGAAAGGGGGGCGTTGGAAAGACCAGCGTGGCTGCTTCTACTGCAATGCTCCTGGCCTCCAGAGGAAAGAGGACTCTCATAATATCAACGGATCCAGCACACAGCCTTTCTGATGCTTTCGGGGTACAGATAGGGGCCGCTGTTACGGAGATCACACACAACCTGCACGCCCAGGAGATCAGCGTCATAGAGGCCATAAACGACCACTGGGAGAATCTCAAGGGGTACCTGACGGGGCTGTTCAGTTCGCAGGGCCTGGACCCGATTTCTTCTGAAGAGATTGCCACATTACCGGGATTTGATGAGGCTTCGGAGCTTCTTTACGTCAATGACTACGTGAAAGAGGGGAAATATGACGTGATCGTCATGGATAGTGCTCCAACCGGAGAGTCGCTGAAGCTATTATCATTCCCGGAAGCAATGTCATGGTATATGGAGAAGCTCTTCCCCATAAGCAGGACCACTGCAAGGATTGTCAGGCCCATAATGAAGCCTTTCTCCAGCATACCGCTTCCGGACGATTCCATTTTCAAGAGCATGGAGGGCCTCTATGAGAGCCTCAGGGAAGTCAGGGGAATTCTTACAGATGAGAGCGTAACATCAATCAGGCTGGTGTGCACTCCAGATAGGATGTCCATGAATGAGACCCGGAGGGCATACACATATCTTCTTCTATACGGTTATCCTGTTGATGCAGTCATAGTCAACAAGATATTCAGATCCAACACGGGTGACTTCTTCCAGAACTGGAGAAAGTCGCAGGAGGAGATAATGGCGGAAATTGACAATTCATTCCAGGATCTCCATATTTTCAAGCTGTATCTTTCAAAGGATGAACCAACAGGAATGGAACGCCTTTCTGAAATGGGGAATGATCTTTATGGCGATCAGGATCCGCTGGAAGTTTTTGCACACAGCATCCCCATAAGCTATGATAAGCATGATGACTTCGTTACTGCTCGCATAAGACTGCCATTTGCCACCAAGGAAAGGCTGAACCTCTATAACAAGGGAGGGGAGCTTGTCATTGAACTGGACAACTGGAGGAGGGTTTTCTATCTTCCGCAGACACTGGCAAACAAAAACCCCACGGCGGCAGAATTTAATAACGGTTACCTTCTTATAGACCTGAAGTGAAATGACAGCACAGGAAGATGACTCCAGGGATTTTGTTCTGGAAATAAGGGTTAAGGTTCCGAAGGGGCTTATGGAGCTTGCCCAGAGGACCCTTAAAGATGCAATGGATGTGGCCGGAGATGTTGCGAAAATTGGTAGGCAGGTTGTGTCTGGGAAATCCAGCGAACCTGAAAAGCCAAAGGTAAAGAAAATGGAAATCAAGTGAATTCCATTGCAATGTCCTGCTTGGAATATGGTCAGGAGAAGCATTGAGGCGGATCCTCATCATTGCGTGTCAGGACAGATGAAATATCCTTTCACTATGCCATAGGAAGTGAATTGAACGTGCCTTAGGCTGGAAATTTTGGATTTGTTCTGTCCGCAACATTAAATTAGGCTGCCGGACGAACTCACATCAGTATGTTTACGTTTTTCATTCCAGGGTTTTCACAATAAATCAGGTAAGAAGAACGATGCTCCGGCCGGGATTTGGACCCGAGTCGAGGGATTGAGAGTCCCTTATGCTTGGCCGTGCTACACCACCGGAGCTTCAAGCCTAATCGTGTCTGATCATTTATTTCTTTTTGTTGCAGGTTAGCCTGGCAGTTAATATCAGAAAGGCCGAGCAAATGAAAATGCGGGTTTTACAGGATTAATTTTGTTATTCTACGTCTACCTCAAGAAAACCCTCATTGTCCCTGATCTTGAATAGTTTCAGGCCAAGTTTATCCTTGGGAGCATTGGGAGCAACAAATGGAGGTTCCAGCATATGCCCGGTGCTCAGGTCAAACTTCGCATTATGGCATGGGCATCGTACTGTGAGATCATCTGCATTGTAAACGCCAAGTATGCATTTTGCATGGGAGCATACGGCATCCATTGCGTGATAGCCGTCCTTTCCCCTGGCCACAAAAATAGTGTTGCCACCGACGCTGACTGAAAAATGGCCGCCTGCATTATCCAGGGCTTTGGTCGAAACAATTCTCTTCCATACCATAAGAGTTTATTATCCAGCGTCATATAATTTTTTCAAGCCCAGCGTTTCATTCTAAGCGCTTTAAAGGAAATTTACTTACTGACTGAAAAGAAATAAGTGGAAAATCTTGAATCATATTGGCCAGAAAACCTTGGCAAGCTCCACAATCACGGCCATGGCAATGCCTATGTATATTATGAGCTTGGGATCAAGAGCAGGGCCTTTAATTTCCTCTTCATCAAAGTATCTGATTAAGCCTGCTCCAGACTGGAATCCTTCGGATTTCTTGTCTGCCATGTGACCTGAGATCGCATTTCCGATAAATAGTCTTTGCGATCGGCGGTCAGCTTAATCAGAATGCCCCATTCATGGATTAGATGGTGTGAGCTTCTCCTGAAACCTTCAGGAGGTCTATCTCATCACATTTTCCAGAAATCAGTGGCAGTACGTTTGCCAGATCCTTTTTTCTCACGGTCACAAAAACATTGCTTCCCCCTGTCACAATATATGTGAGCCAGTTTTCTTTCCGCATCTCATTAACCCACGTCATCAATGCCCGCATCCTTTCGGTTATTACATGAACGCCGACGCTTTCTATGAGGGTATGGTACTCATCAGTGTCATGATGCGCCAGCTCAAATATGCCCTCGATGTCCCTGTCTTCAGCAAGTTTTACCAGGACTTGCCCTTTTTCCCTGGTGGATTCTATCCTCCTGCTGTAATCAGGGCTGTGTACAACATTCTCATGAATCCTGTCAGATGGGTTCCTTGGCACATTGAACCTGCAGCCCACAATAACGTAGTCATTAAATGCCTCTGGATCCAGGATTCTTTCGGTGCTTATTTCCCCGCCATTGACCCAGGTCACTGAAAGGCCACCATAAAGGCTTCTGGCAGCACTTTCGGAAATTGCCCTGAGATCGGATTCAAGGTCTTTATGCGATACTGTCCCCCCGGACAGACTCTGGATGCCTGCCCCGATGGCCGCTGCACCGGCATCTGAACTTCCGCTGAGGATTTTCCTGTTTGTGGAACTGAATGATAGAGAGATTTCATTATCCGTGATTCCAAATTTCCTGAAGATAAGTGGCGCATATTTGTTCAGGACATGGAATGGCGATCTGTTGGACTGGCTGAACTTGACTGGCTCTCCGTTAATTGATCCCGACGGCTGTCCTTTTGCGGCATAAATTCTGGTATGCACGTCTATGTCATAATCAAGACCTGTATACGCAAACCCTGCAGAGGTGTGGAGCGGATTTCTGCGTGTGCGATCGCTTATACCTCCAAGCAGTATTACACCGATGGTGGGATAAGCAACAGATTCTGCGGTTAGGGAAGATATTTCTGATGTCAACCTCCATGTCAGTGGAATCATTATTAAGAATTTTGCCCACAACACCTCCATTGCAGTGATTAGCGAAACTAAATAGAGTTCCATACAATCTATGAGCGATTCTATGCAGTCAAATTCGGAAAAGCAGGAAATTGCGGAATTTGTTGGCATTTCTGATGAGATGGAACTTTTTTCTGATATACCAAAGAAATTCAGGAAGACCGATCTCAAGATCAGCCCGGGAATTTCAGAGTATGAGGTGATTTCAAGGGCTCTCTCCATAGGTGAAACAAACAGGGGTCCTGACATGATAAACTTTCTTGGGAATGGAATCTATGATCGCGTTGTGCCTTCCACTGTGGATTCAATAATTGGCAGAAGCGAGTTCCTGACAGCATACACTCCATATCAGGCAGAGATGTCACAGGGCGCACTGCAGTCCCTGTTTGAATACCAGACCTACATGGCAGAACTCACTGGCATGGACATATCAAATTCTTCAATGTATGATGGCTTCTCAACACTTGGAGAGGCTGTAAGGATGGCACACAGAATCAATGAGAAAAGAGATATCCTCATACCGGCAAACATATATGATGATAAGCTGAAGGTAATTGAAAGCTACCTTTACGGCCTCCCTGTGAGACTTGTAAGGTACTCCGTGAACAGCAAAAGCGGTTTCATCAACATTGAGGATATCCAGTCCAAGATCACTGATGATACATCCGCCATAGTTGTGGAGATGCCAAATGCCCTGGGCATAATTGACGAGAACGTCCCGAAAATACAGCAGATCAGGAAAAATGCACTCATAATAGCGTACGTTGACCCGGTATCCCTTGGAATGCTTGCTCCACCGGGCGAGTACGGTGTGGATATAGTGGCTGCAGAGGGGCAGCAGCTTGGAATTCACATGAATTTCGGAGGGCCCACACTTGGAATTCTCAGCTTCAGGAAAGATTATGTGAGAAAGTCGCCGGGCCGGATCATAGGTGAAACGGTAGACAGCAACGGGAAAAGGGCTTACGTTATGACCCTGCAGACAAGGGAACAGCATATAAGGAGGGAAAAAGCAACGAGCAACATATGCACAAACCAGGCCCTCATGGCCATTGCCGCAACTGTGTACCTTGGAACTGTTGGCCCTTCGGGACTCAGGAAAATTGCGGAGACAACATACATTAACTCAAGGAAGCTGAAAGAGAAGCTTGGCGGACTGAAGATCGCTGAAAGGCAGCAGCTCACCGGCAAACCGTTCTCAGATGTGCTGGTGTCATTCCGGAAAGACGTGAACGGCCTGCAGGAATTCCTTTCCACAAAGGGCATCAATGGAGGCCTTGCACTATCAAGGTTATCCAGCGGAGCGGCATCAGATGTGAGAAACGGTGCATTCTTCTCCACTACAGAGAAAACCACCGACGGGGCAATTGCAAAGCTGGCAGAAACACTGGAGGTGTTCTGATGACATACCACGAGGCAGTGTACGACGAACCCCTGATCTTTGAGTACAGATCCGGAACAACCTACAAGCTTCCGGGCCTTGAGGGAAAACAGAAGATTGATCTTCCGGAAAACCTGCTGAGAAAGGAGTTGAATCTTCCTGAAGTCTCGGAATATGATGTTGTACGGCACTACACAAGGCTTTCCCAGATGAACTACAGCGTGGATCTTGGAATTTATCCACTGGGGTCATGCACAATGAAGTTCAATCCCAAGTATGCAGACGCCATAGCCTCATTCAGGCAGTTCTCGGAGATGCATCCGTTGCAGCTTCAATCTGAAACACAGGGCGAGCTCAGGATACTCTATGAGCTTCAGGAATACCTCAAGGCTATCTCCGACATGGATGCCGTTACGCTCCAGCCTCTGGCCGGGGCACAGGGAGAGTACACCGGGATACTGATCACCAGGAAATATTTTGAGGTGAAGGGGGAGCTTGACGGCAGAACAGACGTCCTCATTCCTGATTCTGCTCATGGAACAAACCCGGCCTCTGCTGCCATGGGAGGTTTCAATGTCATAGAGATACCTTCCTCAGAGAACGGCACTGTGAATCTTGATGCCCTGAAGGCTGCCCTGTCTGAACATACCGCAGCATTCATGATTACAAATCCCAACACCCTTGGAATCTTTGAAGACCACATTGAGGAGATAGCAAAGATGGTTCACGATGCCGGTGCCCTGCTCTACTACGATGGTGCAAATTTCAATGGAATCCTTGGGGTCACGTCACCGGGCATAATGGGATTCGACATCGTCCACTTCAACCTCCACAAGACCTTTGCAACCCCGCACGGAAGCGGAGGACCTGGTGCCGGTCCCGTTGGGGTTAAATCACGCCTGAAGGACTTCCTGCCTGTACCTGTAATAGGTAAGGATGGCGACAGGTACTTCCTTGACTATGGTGCAAAACACACCATCGGGAAAGTATCGTCATACACGGGATCATTCATGGTACTTCTCAGGGCGTGGGCTTACATCACGTACCACGGATCAGATGGCCTCAGGAGAAACACAGTGAATGCTGTCCTCAACACAAACTACATAAGGAAAAGGCTTGAGGGCAGGTTCAGCATTCCCTACAAGACGCTGAAGAAGCATGAGGTTGTGATATCCACTGAAAATACAGGCATCAGGGCCCTTGATGCAGCCAAGTACCTCATAGATCAGGGTGTGCATGCCCCAACAATCTATTTCCCGCTAATCGTTCATGAGGCAATGATGATCGAACCCACAGAAACCGTATCAAAGCAGGATCTGGACAGGTTTGTGGACGCCCTCATAGAGAGTTCGAAACTCTCCCCTGAAGAATTGAAGAACCACCCTGTGAACCTGCCAGTCAGCAGGCCTGATGAGGTGAAGGCAGCAAGGGACATGAAGGTAAGGTGGGATGGCAGCACCCATGGAAATTGAAGTTGTACAGGATCCGGATCATATACGGCAGGCTATCCCTGTTATCCGGTCAGCCTGGGGCATGGACAACATTGAGCAACTTGTGAAGGACATACTGGCAGCCATGCGCTTCCATGGGGGGCTTGTTTTGCTTGCCAGGGAGGAGGGCAGGGTTGTGGGCATGCACTTCAGCTTTGCCGGCATGAAGAACGGAAAGACATACCTCTATTCCCATATGACCGGTGTGGTTTCGGAAAGGAAATACTCTGGCGTGGGGGAGGCCCTAAAACTCCGGCAGAAGGAATGGGCAATCAGGAACGGGTACGATCTCATTGCGTGGACGTATGATCCGCTTATGTCCCTCAATGCAAATTTCAACGTACACAAGCTCGGAACAATATGCCGGGCATATCTCATGAATTTTTACGGCGAAATGGAAGATGCCCTGAATTTCGGAATTCCAACAGACCGGTTTGTGACAGAATGGTGGATACTGAAGGATCGTTTCCCTGCCAGAAAACCTGAATATTACATAAACAGTGCCGAAAAGCCAGGAGAATTCCGGAATGGGCCCTATGCCGATGTCATAGGATTCCACATTCCCGGGAATTATGTGGAGATGAAGAGAAACAGCCATGAGGTGGCACTTGAAATCCGGCTTGCAACCAGAATGAAGTTTCAGGAACTTTTTGCTGCCGGCTATTCGGTGACAGATTATGACAGGAAGAACTCCGCATATATCCTTGAGCGAGGAGTGGGGATTGAGGAAAAATACGGAAAAAATATATTTTACTGAAACCGGTGATTCAGATTACCTTGTAGCGTTTCAGTGAGACCTCGAATATCTCACCGTCTGATCCAAGGGAATTCAGCAGATCATCCAGTTCGTTCTGGGATATTGACGCGTTCTGCGATGCCGCCAGCAGGTCCTCATACCTGCATCCCCTGCCGTCCGTGTCGTTCGCCCTTATGTATTGCAGTATGAAATCCTTTGAGGATTTGTGCTCTTCCTTTGCAGCAGGCTGAATCTGGGCTGCAATGGCGGATTCGAAATCTTGCAGATCATAATCCGGATACTTTTCCATGGCCTTTATGGCGGATTCTGCCTCAAGATCGGAGTAGCCGGCAGCCATGACATCCGCAGCCGTTGATCCCGGCCTGTTTCTTGCCATTCTTATGGCATAGATCTTTCTTCTTGCGATATGCAGAGTCTTCATGCGCCAGTAATCCATTGAGACGCTGTCCACCTTTATGGCTATTTCAGGGTTGACATTGAAATAGGTCTTCCCTTCATTCTGGTAGGTGCTGACCCTCCCCATGACAAGAACCTGGTCATTTATCTCCAGGGCGTCCACCATGGCCTTGGCCTGCATCCCGAATTCGCTGTTGAATGCAGAGATGTAGAAGTTTCCTGTTCCATCGGTCACTGTAACACGTGTCATTGATTCATCGGTGTTCTTCTGTGACACCAGCCCGCAGAAAAGAACTCTTCTGATCCTGGTTCCGAGCGGTGTTATGACGTAGGGCTTTGCCCTTTCTTCGTCCGGCCTTTCCTCGAGCTCCCTGGAATCCCTCAGTTCCCTGCCGAAGATCCAGTTGGTGAATTCGCGCTTTCTTGCCATCACTGGAAATCAGCCCCCATTCTTGCCTCCAGTTTCTTCATGAAATCTGTGTCCATATAATTCAGCGACGATATGCGCACTGATGTTCCGGACTGATTCCTGGTGACATCACCCTCTATGACCACTGCCATGCCCAGGAGTTTCTCCTGGAGCCTGGATAACACAAGCCTGCGTGATATTTTATTATTTTCAGGTGCATATTCCTCTTGGGTGAAGCCCAGATGGCTCAGCAGTGCAGTTTTTCCGCCGGTGCACTGTATGCTTCCTGTGCCGTCATCGAGCGTGAAGTATGCGAACAGATCATACACCACCGGAGCTTCTGGATGGTCCGGGCAGTGGAGGTCGTCGAGCCTGTTATTGCAAACTGAGCATCTCATCACAAGGCCGCTCTTTGGGCCCAGGCTCACAATGAAGCCGTTTACCGTAACCCCGCCAAGAGGGGTGTTTATATCATGTATGTCGTAAAGCCTCTCCCCAACCTGGAATGATGGCTTTATTTCAGTGATATCAGTCCTGCTTCCCACTGTGATACGAAGCCTGCCGTTGTATTCAGAAACCTTTGCACCCTCCATCCTGATGAAGCTCCCCTCCTTCAGTGGCTTCTCAAACGACGATATCCGGATTTTTCCCGTATCGTCGTCAAAATCGCCGTAATACATCATTGTCTTCTTCCCATCACGCTCCAGTTCCTTTTCCCTTACATTGGAAACGCGGCCTTCAACCGTTACGTATGGCTGTGCAGTGGAAAGGTCCTTTATCTTCAACTGGGAATAACTCCTCCTTACATCCATGGTTTCACCCGGATGCATTATGACCTCTGAGCCGGCGTCTATGTAGACCCTGTTTATTCCTTTGTATTCCCTGACGGATGCTTTCTTTATCTCCACGACGTCGCCTATCCTGACAGTTTGCGGGAATATCCATGCAGTGAAGGATATTGTTCCTGTATCATCCCCAAGTATTCCATAATAATACACGGATTCGCCACGTTCATTCTTCAGTTCTTTCCGCTGCAGAGATACAATGCTTGCCAGGATGTTTACATTCTGTGTGCCGGGAGTCAGTTCGGATATTTTCAATCTCTTAACCTGATCGCTCATGCGTACATTCCACTTTGATCCTTGCTTGCTGACTGCCCAATTAACCTGTTGAGAAGTATTTCAGCATCTTCCTTACTCAGACCAACCTTTGCCACCAGATAATTCTCTATATCATCCCTGCTCTTTCCCTGGTTTATCATATCCTGCACCATCATGACCATGCGCTGGGTGACCTCAGCCTGAAACTGCTCCTCAAGCTTGAGCGCCCGTATCATAAGGTATATGGATGAAAGCAGCGTGTTCAGTCCTTCATTGAGTTCAGCCTTGGTCAGGCCCTCCAGCTCAAGATCAACACGGGATACCACTTCCTCATTCATTCCGTCAAGCATGAACTTGACAAGGTCAATCTGCCTGTTCAGGAGAAGCAGGGTCCTGTATATGGCAAGCCTCGGCTGGTTCTCCAGCACAGCAGTCTCGATGCCTGTCCGGAAGAATATCTTAACTGTCTTCTCCTCGAATGAGAGGAACAGTGAAAATGGCACCTTGTCGCTTTCCAGGACCAGGAATTTATCCAGGTCCCTCACTTTCCATGGAATGTCAACAAGATTTGTTGAGGTTTCATCTCCGCCGGCAAGCCACTGAATTACCTGCCCCTTATCCACTGATGTCATTGGACAAACATAGCTCCTATTCATATATTATTTTTCACAACTTTTATGAAGTTGACTCAATGAGTTCGCGGCAAAATGTCAGGCCTGTTCCAGCTGATCATTAATAGCATCAGCATATACGGGAACGAAACATGTCATCCACCGGCAACAGGACTGGAATAGGCGCTATCCTGACAGCCCGGCTATTCTATTCCGTAAACTGGTACAACGTTTCTCCGGCTCTGGTGCCCATAGGCCATGCCTACGGAATATCACTTGCCGAAACATCCCTCTCCCTGTCGCTTTTTCTTGTTGGAGCTGGAATTTTCCAGGTTCCCGCCGGCATAGTGGCATCAAGGATTGGTGCAAGGAAAACGGCGCTCATGGGTCTCTACCTGATGTCGGCCGCCGCCATACTCACGTCAATTTCGCCTTCATTTGAGGTACTTCTTGCGCTCAGATTTGCTGTAGGCGTGGGGGCTGCAATGTTTTTCAGCACTGCCATTGCCCTGCTGAATGATCTTGCAACTGGCAGCCTGACATCTGTCATAGGATACTACAATGCATCTTTCAACCTTGGAGCAGGCATCGGGATCATAGCGTTCACGCCCGTTGTGTCACTGCTTGGGTGGAGGTACGATTTCCTCATATCCGGTTCCCTGGAACTTGCATCTGCAATCCTGCTGAACATCCTCATCAGGGAGACTGGCGTATATCCGGAGTTTGACTTCTCAGGCCTGAGAAAAAGGCTGATGAACAGGCAGATCTGGATCATAGGCATTGGCCTTGTGGGGCTCTGGTCACTGAATTACACCCTGCCTGAATATTTCAAGGCATTTGCGTCCTCTGTGGGAATTGGTTCATTTGCGGCAGGGGCAATGGGAGGGCTTGTTCCCATGGCAGGTGTTGTTGGGGGGACTGTTGCAGGAATGTTCAGGCGGTATAACCCCATAAAACTCTCCATCCTTCTGGTTATAGCAGTCGGCATTTCTGTTGCACTCCTGGGAACTGCCGGCCATGCGGAATACTGGGGGATTGTTGTGGAGGTGGGCGTAATTGCCACTGTCATAATTTCACTGGAATACGCCATTGTTGCATCCATTGAAAAATCCAGCAGATACATGTCACTGAATATAGGTCTGATCAATTCGATTCAGATTGGTATCGGATCTGTAATCCCACTCATATTCGGCATCATAGTCCAGGGCTCGGCTGGATCCTACACCTATGCCTGGCTGTTCCTCGGGCTGTTCTCAATCTCAACACTGGTCTTTCTCGCAGGGCTTGGAAGGAATACGCGGATTGCACTTGCCTGAATCAAATCCTCCGGCACAGGGCGGAAGCGAACATTCCGGATGAGACGCAAATTAAAAATGCGATGCTTCACTTGAGCATTGATGGAAGTCAGCGATGAACTGGGATACCTGTGCAGGATAGTGGATGATTCAAAGGTCTCCACCGGATTGACAAATAAAGGTTTCTCAGCCTTTGCGTCAAAGGTTCTGGGGTTGCCGGAGGTAAGCATAATGGAATCCATAAAAACAGCCGGCATAATTTCAGATGCGGAACCTGAAGTCCCGTTTCGGCCCCTTGGTGTCTTCAATTTCAATCCTGAGCCAGAAAGCCTTGAAAAGATGATGTCCGGCATGCTGAATATAATAACTGGAGACAATCTTGCCAGAAATTTCCTCATCCTTTTCATGGCACGTTACAGGTTTTCTGTTGCTCTCCTTGAGACCATTATTGAAACCCATGGCACCATGCTCAGGATCACCTCTGAAAATTGTGCCTACGCTGTCATGACTTCAGATTTTTTTCTGCAGGCGGAGGCTGTTAACAGGTGGGCAATCCAGCAGGAGGCTGCCTTGAGATCAACCAGCCCTGGCAGCATGGGCCAGCTGCTTTCAATGGACTGGTTCCTGAGCATAATCAAGGTTCTCAGGGACGAGGATTCCGGTTCATTTCATGGCAATATGGAGACCATAATCGCATCCATGGATGAGAATTCCCTTGATGAGCTTCTTTCCTCAATATCCAGTGGCATTCTTCCAGCACTGGCCACCCAGAATGAACTCCTGTACAGGGATGAGCGTATACGACAGGCATTCCTTGAGCGAAGTATAAGGCATAATGAATCCATAGGACTCAAGAGATTCTATTACTGGCTCGGCATTGCCAACGATCTTTCACTTGGGCTTGAGTTTGTAATAGGCAGTATCGAGTTTTTCCCAAGCAATGTCTTTGCCGGCGCAAATGATGTGCTTGGAGTCTACCTTTTCATTACAGGCAGCTCGCAGCTGGTGGCAAGGTCACTGATCCAGATAGTGATGCAGTTTCATCTGAGGCGTAGCAGGAAAAAGAGCAGAAGAAGGGTTTCGGAATTAATGCGTGCAAATGAATGAATACTTCCCTGCATATGAGTGGCGGGCTTAATGTACTCAGATGTGATGACTGTGATATGAAGGTAGCAGTTGTTGAAACCAATCTGATTGTTGAGGGTCCGGGAGAAGGGCAGACAGTCCAGATTTATGAGACAGAGCCTGCTCCGAGGGTTGTTGAGGAGTACCAGAATCCAGCGCTTACGGCAACCACAACCAGGGGCATCTGGATGCTGAAGTCAGCAATGGAGAAAGGGGCAACCGCCATTGTGGTAGCTGAAGCTGGATCGCCGGCATTTAATTTTACAAAGGGTAAGGCAGTCCTCTATTCTGGAGCCGGAATGCACGTTGATGCGGCAATTAAAGCACTTGTGGACGGGAAACTCCCGAAAATGGATGGCCCGACCCATGAGCATGGACATGGCCACGATAACCATATGCATTGAGAATATCAGCTCTGCATCTCAGGCAGTTTAAAAGCAGGTATGCAATAATAGGCCTGCATTGCAGAATCTTGCTGCTATGAGAACAATTAAGAGTACTGGAAGCGTTATGGCCTGTGTATGCCAGTGATTCGCCTCACTGAAAATATTTCCCTCAGATTCCCTGCCGGAGTGAGATTAATGCGCAGGGATGATGTGGGAAAACCTTTCTTCACAAGGGACAGCAAGATGAGGGCATACAGCATGAAATATTTTTATGAATGGAGCACTGAGCCTGATACCCTGGTTCTCGTGTTGGAGGGGAAGGGAAATGTTCTCACGGGAGTCGTGGTATTAAGGTTTGTCCCTGACAGAAACAATCCCCGGAGCATTGTGGTGGAGATGCTTTCAAGAAACCAGCTTCAGGGAATGCATAATTCAGGCGTTGGTGCCGAAATGATTCGTATTGTGGAGGATTATATAGCAAAACCGCTGGGTTGCTCTGAAATAGTTATTGAAGCTGTTGAGGACCTTACTGATTATTATTCCTCACTGGGATACTCCAGCACAGGAAAAGAGGAATACGATGATTTCTGGGGAAAAGTTGTGTACATGAAAAAGATTGTCAGTCAGGAATAGAAATTTTAGAAGTTTTCTTTGATTATTGCCATAGTGTCGGCAGCCTGATTATGGTACCAGGACTGCCCTGCCCATTATACGCCCATTCTTCAGTTCCGAGAGAACTTCATTTGCTTCAGAAAGCCCTCTCCTGTGAACCATGGATTTCAGGCCTGATCCGGCTGCCATATTCAGAACTGCCCTTGTTTCCTTCCTGAGTCCGCTGGCGACGCTGGTTATGTTCTTCTCCCAGGTAAAGCTGGAGAATGGTACCTCGATCTTGTCCATCACTGCCGGAATCACGATGGTCTTTCCGCTGCGGACGGATGATACGGCATCGTTCACAAGGGATGAGCTTGGAGCAAACACTATTGAGCCATCATACTGGCCTGAGGGCTTTTCAACTATTTCAGATGCTCCTGCTTCTTCGGCCACTTTCGCATGGGACCTTGTCACCGCCACTGCCTTGGCTCCCATTGCCTCTATCATCTGGATAGCGTAAAATGCAAGACCTCCTACTCCAAAAACCGCTATCCTGTCATTCACGGACGGGTTAATCCTCCTGACTGCTGAATATGCCGTTATCCCTGCGCAGAAGAGTGGTGCGGCCTCAATATTCCCTATGCTGTCCGGGATAGGAGTCACATAGTTGGCGTCCAGAACAGCATATTCTGCATACCCGCCTTTCACGTTTATGCCGGAAACCAGGGCGTTCGGGCAGAGATTTTCATGGCCAGATATGCACTGATCACATTTGCCGCACGCATTGTAGAACCAGCCAATACCGACTCTTGTGCCCTTCTCAATCCCGCTCTTGGATTCCACAACCTCTCCAACGATCTCATGCCCGGGAATGAGTGGAAAGAGACTCGCGGGAAGTGGAAAATCACCCTCAACTATATGCAGATCACTGTGACATACCCCATTTGCCAGCACCTTGACAAGAATCTGCCCATTTACTATCTCCTTGCTCTCCACATTTGTGTATTTGAGCGGTTTCTTTTCTATCTTTTCCTGCTTCGGGAGAACCATTGCCTTCATACCTAAACATTCAGTCATCTGACTTAAACGTTTTTTACCCGTGAATCTTGGAATGACCAGTGATATTTCAGCACTATATAATGAGAATTAGGAAACCTTGCCGTGGCCATATTGCTGAAGCAACAGTTATCAGAAAGCAGGCTAATACCATCTACAGAAGGTTAAAATACATATATGAATGACCTCCAAGGAATAAAATGGATTACGATGCAGTTATAGTTGGAGCAGGAACTGCAGGCCTCTCTGCCGGTGCTTCACTTGAGAGAGCCGGAAAGAGTTATATAATTCTAGACAGGAAGGAAGAAATTGGACTTCCCGTGAGATCAACTGGAGCTGTATCGCTTGAATGGGTCAAGAGAATAGGAATGCCCACCAGCAGTTCCATCGTGGCCTCTGAAATAATGGCCATGGACTTCAGGACCGACCTTGGAAGACACATTCCCCTGAAGTTTGACAGGCCAGTGGGACTTGTTTATGATTTTACAAGGTATGAGAAATATCTTTCAGATGAATTCGCAGGTAAGCTCAATATTAAGTTGCACACACTGGTGAAATCAATCGACGGCAATACCGTCACAACGGATAGCGGCAGCATAACTGCAGAAAGCATAATCATGGCTGCAGGTCCCCAGTCAGCTTTCGGACAGAAGCTGGACCGGAATAACGTACTTGTAGCCTATGAGGAAATAAGGGAGTTGCCCAGGAGAGATGATTTCCAGATGATACTCTGGTTCAGTGATATGGCACCTGGCGGATATTTCTGGGACTTCGCAAATACTGATGATACGAGAAAGGTGGGGGTCTGCTTCTACCCCGTAAATTCACAGCAACCCAAAGCTGTCCTTGACAGGTTCACTGAAAAGTTTCCGGAGATCAAGGGAAGGATGCTCCACACCATGGCTCATCAGATTCCCCTATCCAGACCTGCTGACTCAGTTGTTTCACAGAACAGGCTTTATACTGGCGATATGGTGAATGCAGTCCTCAACACAACTGCCGGAGGCCTCCAGGGAGCCTTCTGGTCCGGAAAGGCTGCGGGAGAGGCTGTAGCTGCTGGAGATATAAGCAGGTACCAGGCAACCTGGGACAGCGAGATAAAACCATGGCTGATGAAACACCATGTACTGCACAGGAGAATACATAAGAATGGCGCAAAATCAGTAAACAGGTACATAACCCTGGCAAAGTTGATGCCGAAGTCTGTCAAGAAGCAGGTTTTTGGCGGGTTATGATCATGGCTCATCTCCTGAAAGACTGTGGGCACTCCTTCGCATAGATTTAAAATTCATCTGTCTATTATCCCATCGTGCCGCTGTAGCTCAGCAGGTAGAGCAGCTGATTCGTAATCAGCAGGTCGGGGGTTCAAATCCCTCCAGCGGCTTCCTTACAAAATATTGAGTTTATAGCATATTGAATGGGATTTTTTTTGCCATGTTTGAAGTTTTAACTTTCCTGTAAATTTTCGCCCAGTTGATAATGTATTTTTCCTTTATTTTCAATAACTTTACACATATTTACTGTCGTGATTTTCTTCCTACCTAATTATACTGAAGTTTTCGCAAAAACACATGTTTTAGCCAGACCTTTTCAACCTCAACTCTTCAGAAAAGTAGGCACATGTTCCGGCCTGATGCCAAGTGATTCCAGAATTTCCTTCTGCTTCCTCATTATCTCTGTTGCGATCTCCTTTCCGTCATTCAATATTACCTTCCTGAGCTTGTGCAGTTCCAGTAGCATCTTCTCAACAGAGTATTTCTTCAGAGGGCCTGATGATCTCATGTATTCCAGAATCCTGAACCTGATGGCAATTGCAATGAGATTCACGAACAGCTCCCCTCTCAATGCATCCATGCCGTGAACCCTCAACGGTTCCCCTCCAGTGAATGTCCTGGATGACATGAATAGCGTTTCTACAGCATTCCTCCTGCGATATCCTGAAAGGACAAATTACGCATTATGGTCACAGATGAACGTTATCACTGTGATGCTGCATCTGCCCAACCTCTGTGACACTGCATTATCCCTTATCCACAATTGGAATCTCAGCTCATTTTAACACATTATAAACCAATGAAGCACTTTATCCAAGTTACAAAAACAGATGAAATCAATGTCGATTCAAATCATGGAGAAGGGAGCAAATATTTACGAAATGTAGATATGTATCTGTATATACATATGTCTACTAAAAACATTGCACTCAGAGAAGACGTATACAAAAAATTGAAAGAGGTGAAAGGGCCAGACGAGAGCTTTAGTGATGCAATAGAAGGGTTATTGAAAAGGAATGTAAGTCTCTTGCCTCTTTGGAGTTCATTATCTGAATCCGAGGCACTTGACCTCATTGAGACCGACTTAAAGGCAATTAGAAATGGAGCCAAGATTAGATTATGATTATTTTCGACACTTCGGCCATAATAGATTTCCTAAAAGGTGGAGTGAAAACTACGTCTATTGTGGAGGAAATAGAGAGTAATCGAGAGAGTGTATACACTACACTGACATACTCCCACAGCTAAA
>DAJC01000016.1:0-35159 GCA_002498845.1 Thermoplasmatales archaeon UBA509
AGCACAATATTGATATATACACTCAATATATAAGAGTGTCGCAATTCCTCCCACATCTGAAGAGGTGGGCTTCCTTGCGACTGGAGATCGTGAAGATGGAATGTTGAAGAGATTCTCGGCTCTCCAGAATCCATATTGCGGAATGGCCTGAAGGGCAGTCGAAATTGCAAAGAGACCTGCCATGAAGGCAGCGATATCCCTTTTGAGAGCCCCTGTGTCAGAATATGATATCATGAGGATGGATATTATTGCATATATGAATGCAGACCCCGGAAATCCAGTCAGGTAGGAGGCGCCTTTAATGAATATTCCCCCGAAGGCCTCTCCCAGAATCCAGAGATACAGCGACCACAAGAGGGATATCCAGAGAAATATCCTGAGATGCTTGCCCTGTCTGTAGATTAGAATCCCCATCCCTATGAATATCTGGGCCACTCCAGAGAGGGCATCAAGAAAGACCGGATGGGACAGCCATAATTCAATTGCAGGCCTGAGTAACTGCCCGATGAGTGACGGTGACTGGGAAACTACCGGATTTATGACGAATGAAACAAAGCCGAATGACATCTCTGGCTGTATCTGCAGGACACCATCTATGATCCAGAGAAATCCAAAAGAGACCCTTATATAACCATAGATTCCTTTTTCCTGAACATCAGACACATCCCTTATCCTTCCTGCAGCAATTATAAGAACAATGGCAATTATGAGTCCCAGGAAGGAATAAATATAAAGCTTCACAACAAATGATTCAGGCATGACGAAGAACCTGAAATCCTGAAGGAAGATGATTGCCAGAATCAGGGCAGCAGCAACAGCGAATATCCCCTCAATGAGGTATGCGGCAATTCTTTTCATGAAGACTCGCCTTCAGTGGGTTTGGCCTTATTAGATTCATGGCGAACAGGGCATACAATGTCAACCCACAATAGGCCTTATAAGAAGCCATACCAGAGAGGCTAGGAGGATGAGTATTGCAATTTTAATGAGTGGGTTGCCGTAATTGACCGTATAGCCTATGCCGAACCTCTTTGGAACAATTACCGAAGGATCATCACGGTTATAATATATCATGCCAGCCTTCCAGAATGAATCATCATCCCTGTTCATCACGCGCCTGGGTCCAGCTGATTCCACATTCAGCTGACCGGGAAAACGGTGCCTCATCCTTGACACTATTGCAACCACAAGGACAAGTCCCACTACAGATGGAATAACAGAAAATTCTGTAAAGATGCCTGGAACAATCTCCCACTGGGCCATTCCCGATAGCATGATATCTACTTCAACCATTGTAAGAAGAACGGATAGGGCAAAAATTACGCCAAGCCTGTAATGGCGCTGGACTGCCAGGGATCTGTCCAGATCAGGGTACTCTGGCACAACCTTTACGCGGCAGAGTGCAAAGACAAGTATGGAATATATCCCCAGGAAAATAAGCTGAGAATATACAGGTGTCAGAACCAGCTGAACTGTCTTGTGGGCAAATGCAACCGGGTCTGCGCCAGAAAATTTCACGGGCAGAATTGCATGCATGTATGGATATTCCCTCATTGCGATGACAGCAGTGGAAACTATGACAGTCAGCGGCATAACAAAATACAGAAGTATTCGTACCGTAGCAGGTCTCTCGGGCGTGATAACGGCCGGCATCTTCTGTATATACCCTTCAGTCCATTTTTCACTGATCTTAACATTTCTCAGGTGTCTCCGTGCATCGAGATATACAAACCACATTGTGAGAATTTCCAAAAGTATAAAAAGTGTCGAAAATCCGGCCGATCCAGTGATAATGCATACCAGAAGGCTCGATATCAGAACGATGCTTGAGAATGCAGCAACGTGCATTCTGAATCGCTTCCTTATGGAAAGGTAGGAACGATCTGCGATCCTTTCCGGCGGAATTCTTACACCAAACTGCACAGATCTTGGAGTCAGTGATGGCATGATGAAATTTATATAAGCAAGTAGAAATATGATTACAGTTGAATCTGCAACATTAATAAGGTACTGTATCACAGCCTATACCCTCTGGATTGAATCAGCTGTTTCCCAGTGCTTCCCTGACAATGTCCAGTATCCTCACACTGGTGACTCCACGTGCCTTTGCCTCTTCTATGAGGCTTTTTTCCAGATCCTCCCAGCGTTTGAGGAATCTGGAATCATCTCCACTGGCCCATTTATTTACAAATGTTCTCTTTTTCTTGTCCCGTATGAGAAACCCCTCCTGCACAAGGAGATCGTATGCTTTGTTGACAGTGTGGTAATTTATCCCAAGTGACTTTGCCAGTTCACGGGATGAGAGAAGAACATCACCTGGCTTGAGTTTGCCTGTCTTGATGCCTGATATGACTGACAGCTTGATCTGGGCGTAGAGCGGAGTCTCCAGTGAATCATCTATTTCAATTATGAATGCCATACCTTTCCCTCAGTTTCCTTGATATTAAATAAGTTTCTGGCATATAACAGTTATCGACCGGCATCGGTTTCCGGATCAGCCCTATTGATTCATATTCTTTGGCCTAAGCACCGCCCCTAGAGCTGTGCCAACTATTCCAATCAGTATCATTGCCAGCCCTGCTACGTATAACGTGCCCATGAATGAGACCAGGCCGTAGTCTCTGATTACCGTATAGTTTATGTTCGAAGATGAGTTGCCAAAATAGACAACATAGTAGTGGCCCGTAGACACGACATATGAGTGGGTTGCAACACCGCTCACCGTAAGGTTGAGCACTTCATGGATATTATACAGCCCTATATTGGATCCATTGACCATGGAAAGCTGCGATGCATCTATGAGGTAGGTGCTGAGGCCCTGTGTGGATATCTCTGACTGCCCAGTGATGTTCAGTTCCAGAGATACATATTCTCCAGCAGCAAATAAATTCAGTTTGTCATAAGTCCTGATATGCGGTTTCTCAAGTTCAGGCATTGAGGCCGCCATAACGAGCCCTGCCACCAGTATTGCGAGACCTATGATGAGAAGTATCTTCCTCAAGTCCCGGCATGATGGGCTATTCACATAAATATCATGCTGTTGGATTGAACTGGCCATAAGATGCATATAAGTTCAAACAGCTGTCCATGGTAAATTGCTACATATATTGACTGTGGAAAATCTTAAAGATGCTTTCCAAGTCAGATGGGTAATGATTTATTAGGTTGAAAACATGTCAAATGGGATATAAAATGGCAAGATTGGTACTGCACGAAAGAAACCGCCCATATGTGGTGAAGGTTGGAGATCAGGAACTGCATCTGTGCGCATGTGGACTTTCCAAGAATAAGCCATACTGCGATGGCACTCACAAGAAGACTCTTGACGAAAAGGGTGACACATATCTCTACGATGAACAGGGAAACAGGGTAAAGGTAACCTCATTTTATAAGATGGATTAATCCATCAATTTTTTTTCAAGAACGAGCCTGGCCTCCCTGACATGATTCGTGGCATTCATCTGGGAGTTGTAGGTGTGTATGATCTTTCCATTAACAATCACAAATGAGATTCTTGGTGGTATAAGAAAACCCTTGGCCCCGTACATTGACCGGATCTTCTGGTCCGGATCAGATACAAGCTTGAAGGGCAGTTGTCTGTGTTCCTTGAACTTTTTGTGAGATTCCACAGAATCTGAGCTGACACCTATGATTGTGCAGTCGAGCTTGCGGAACTCGTCCCATTCATCTCTGAAGGCACATGCTTCGGCTGTGCAACCTGGAGTTTCATCTTTGGGATAGAAGTAGAGAACAACTTTCCCTTTTGAATAGTCCGAAAACCTGATACGGTTGCCTTCATCATCTATTGCTTCAAAATCTGGCGCATCCTCACCTATGGAAAGTGGCATAACAAATTATGCTTCTGCACTATTTAAATTGATGTGTGCATTATTGTTTATTCTTCTCCTTTTTCTCCTCAAGTTCGGACCATTTTTTTTCCAGAGCCTGCTTCAGGTTGGTGACCTTCTGATTCCTGTCCTCCCCCTTCCTGAGCTCTTCTGGTACTCTGAGCCCGTCGTCCACATCATACTTGAAATTAATAATTGTGGACTGGCTTGTCTTGTATTTGTTGGATAGTTCCGTAATCCTCCCGTCAATTGATGAGAGCATATCTTTCATGACTCCATACTCAAGTGAATCCTGCAATGCCCTGCGTATAACCTGCAACGCGGATTCGCCCTGCTGCCTCAGAAGGTTTATGGCGGAGATATCTTCCTTTTCAAGCTTAATAATTGTTTCACTGAGGTCCGCTTCCTCCTCAGTTTCATTGTCATTTTTTTTCCTGGCTGCCATGTTCTCATCCTTTCATAGAAGAAGGATGGTGCCCATCTCCAGCCACAATAAATAATTTGTCAGGGAAATTGTGCAGCAAAAAAATCACTGCGCTGATCTGCTGGCTGCATCCCTGTATCCCAGAGCATTTGCAAACTGGATATCCTCGGCTGGTATTTTTATGAGGGTGCCAGGCGCAAGTGCCTCTAGCCTGTGGCCTATGAGTGTTGAACCTCCGCCAACCGGTATGAGCGCAGTAATTCTGTCAAGCTCTTCCCTGAGATTCTCCCTGAGCTTGTCAAGGATCTTTGAGGCAAGAGTGTTCATAAGAGGCTCTGATACCTTTGGCCCTCCAACTTCTCTCTGCTTGAATACTACTGTCTGGGAAATGGCTTCCCTGGCTATATCGGTTGGCACTATGAATCCAGTCTCCTTGGCAATTGCCTTGCTTATGCCTGAGACAAGATCGCCGACTCCTGCCTGTATACTGAAAGACATTTCCACAACAGGTTCCATGTTCTTCAGGTTAACAGTGAGGACATCAGTAGTCCTTGAGCCGATATCCACCACAACCCCATATCCATACTGGGTTTTAATCAGTCCCTGATCCAGCAGGTAAAGTGCCGCCCCTACTCCCTGAGGTCTCATAACCAGTTTTGAAAGCTTGAATTTCCTCGTCTCTCCGGAAACTGACTTTATATCGAATTCCTTGCCTTCCAGAAATTCCTTTGCGGCGTTGAGCTCATGTTCAAATGTACCCAGGGGGGTTCCGCTGCCAAGTACTATTTCTGCCAGGTTTCCGTCTGTTCCGGCTCCGCTCATCCAGAGGGCTCCGGCAAGAAGCGGCAACGAGTCCGGGTCAGAAAGTCTCCCATCTCCCTGGGGCTCCCTGACGTTTGCGCCCGTGGCATTGTCTCCAAAGAAGAATGGCTCACCATCGTTTATTGTAAGGATCGTTGTTGATCCCCCTATTCCCCAGTTCTTAGCCTCAGTTCCAGCCCATCTTGACGGGAACTTCTCTCTTTTGCCGTCCACTCCGATGACTTTTGTGTCACCATATCCTAGGTCGATACCAACTGTTATCAATCTTCCCTCACCTTTCATTCACAGACTCAGCATAACAGAATTGATCCATAGCAACAAGGAGCATATTCATGCCCGCATACTACCATGGCAACCATGTTTCTGCCTGTCCTAAGCTCACAACAATTGTCATGTCCGCATTTAAATGTTTGCCTTGATCTCATGGCATTTCGTTACTGGAGAATGAGATTTTAATGCGTGGGCATTAAAATATAGATTAATAGTCTATATTTACTTTCGGCATAAAGCACTGAATTCCGTTAAATAGTCCGATTCCATTGCAGAATATGGATGCAGTCATAGCTAAAATTATTGAGCATTCGGATGAAATCAGAAGGTCCCATATTCCCTCAGATGTCTCCGAGGAGATGAAAAAAAGAATTGCGGATTCCATAATCACCTCATTTGGTGCAAGGGATGCACCTCCTGTCAGGATAGAGAAGAAAGTGTTCCTTCCACTCTCCGGCAATCTTTCATCACGAGTTTATTTTGGAGCCGGAAGGGCCACTCCGGATATTGCAGCCTTCATAAACGGATCCATGACCAGGTACCTGGACTACAACGACACTTACCTCTCCAAGGAGGCGTTGCATCCCTCTGACAACATACCCCCTCTGCTTGCAATTGCTGATGCCATGGATTATGATGGCAAGGCAGTTCTTGAAGCTGCCTCCCTGGCTTATGATGTTGTAGGGTCTCTTGCTGATGCAGTTTCAATAAGGGACAGGGGCTGGGATCACGTAACGTACATTTCAATATCGGCAGCTTCTGGCCTCGCCAACCTGATGGATATGGACGTGAAGAAATTCGAGAATGCCATCAGCCTTTCACTCAACAACAGCATAAGCATGAGGCAGACAAGGGCCGGGGAGCTCAGCATGTGGAAGGGCTGTACCGCGTCCGATGCTTCCAGGAATGCTGTTTTTGCTGCTCTTCTGGCTTCTGAGGGTTTCACGGGACCATCGCCAGTCTTCACTGGCGAGATGGGGTTCTTCAAGCAGGTATCCGGAGAATTCTCGCTGGAGCTTGGATTCGGCAAGGTCCTTCGCACAATGATAAAGAATTTTCCGGTGGAATACCATGCAATGAGCGCTGCAGAGGTTGCCCTGAATATCAGGAGTAAAGTAAAAGGTGAGATAAAGAGAATTGATGTTGAAACATTCCAGGTTGCCTACAGCATTATCATAAAGGATCCAGAGAAGCTGAGGCCAAGAACAAGGGAGACTGCTGATCACAGCATGCCCTATATCGTTGCTTACACCCTGCTTCACGGCGCACCAAATCCAGAATCATACAGCGACGATCTTCTTCACGATTCCCGTATTCTGGGTTTAATCGACAGATCCTCGTACAGGGTGACAGAAAGATTCAACAGGATGTACCCTGATTATCTGCCTGTTAAGATCACTGTTGAGGCAGAGAACGGAACATTCACTGAAGAGATGGATGCCCCCAAGGGGCATTTCAGGAAGCCTTACACCTGGGATGACCTGAAAGCAAAGGGCGAGAGAGTGATGGGGCCCGAGAACTCAGCCATACTGATGGATTTCATGAAAAGTTTCCAGAAGCACCAGGTAAGGGAATTAATGGAGGTGATTTCCGATGTCAGTTTTAAGAGATAATATAAACTCAGGGCCCTCAGAACTCAGGAAGATACTGAAGAACGGCTTCTGTGTTGCACCGGGCGTCTTCAACGGTGTGTCCGCAATTCTTGCCGAGAGGTCGGGATTCAATGCTCTCTACCTCTCGGGATCTGGCGTGGCAGGAAACATGGGACTTCCTGACCTTTCTGTAACAACATTAACTGAAGTGGCAGAGGAAGTTAGAAGGATCACTGCGGTCACCAGGCTTCCTCTCATTGTGGACATTGATACAGGTTTTGGTGAAACAATTAATGTTATCCGCACAGTCAGGGAAATGGAGCACGCAGGGGCAAGCGCCATTCATATTGAGGACCAGGTTCTTCCCAAGAGATGCGGCCACCTGAACGGCAAGAGGATAGTCCCCGAAGACGATATGGTGCTGAAGATAAAGGCTGCAGTTTCCGCAAGGAAGAACATGGATTTTGTCATCATTGCAAGAACAGATGCGCGATCGGTAAATGGCCTGGATGATGCAATTGAAAGGTCCAGAGAATACCTCAGGGCAGGGGCAGATATGATCTTCACTGAGGCCCTGGAATCCAGATCAGAATTTGAAAGGTTTGCCTCCGAAGTAAAAGCCCCACTGCTGGCCAATATGACTGAATTTGGCAAGAGCCCGCTTCTTTCTGTTGAGGAGATAAAGGAGATCGGCTACCGGGCTGTGATTTTTCCCCTGACAGCATTCAGGGCCATGCTGAAAACCGTTGAATATGTCTACTCAGACCTGAAGAAGTCCGGCACCCAGAGGGATTTCATGGAACGCCTCATGACCAGGTCAGAATACTATGACGTCATAGGATACGATGAGTACGAGAAGGAAGACAGGGAACTTGCAGACAGTAACTGACGCCCTTGATCCAAAACCGGGAATCAGATAACCTTCATCTCTATTCTTTTTCCGGATCGGTCATAGGCTGTAAAATTCTCAAGGTTATAGGGATAGCCAACTATTATGTGGACAGCACCTGTGTTGGAGAACATTGACAGGTCTGCATCGCTTGGGATGGTGAATCCAGAAGGGTGCGAGTGTACGCTCCCCACAAGTGAGAAGTCAATGGGCTTGCTGTAAAGCTGGAATATTGTGTGATGATCGCCCTGCACTGTCCCTGGGAGTATGGCAATTTCATAAATCACGTTGTTTTCAGCACGGAGGAATGCCCCGAATTCCCTGGGATATGAATCCTTTGAGGCCTCCATTATCATCTGAAGCGTTCTTTTTCTAATAGACCACATTCTTGATCAGCTTTTCCCTTATACGGTCGTAGAAAGATTCACGGAATGTCACGAATCTGGCCTTGTTTTCCGATACCCTTATGGATATCTCATCCCGCTCATCCACATTGTACTGCGTCTGCCCGTCCAGTATGACCACGCAGCTCTGGTCCTTGCCGCCAAATCTCACAAATATTTCCTTGTCAGATGGGAATACCACCGGTCTTATTCTTGAGCGGAACGGCGCGATGTAGGATATGACCGCCGCATCAAGTGTGGGATAGATTATGGGTCCCCCCGCACTGTATGAATACGACGTTGAGCCAATGGGTGTGGCAATTATGAGGCCATCAGCCGTGGTTGTGTCAAAGAAATTGTCGCCTATGTAAAGCTTGAATTTCCGTATCTTGGCGATCTTGCTTGTATGAATTACCGCCTCATTGGTGCATTCCATGGTCTCCACGCCATTGATCAGGACCTTCAGCTTCATTGTGCTTTCTATGCGGTAATCATTCCTCATTATGCGGTACATTGACCTTTCAACGTCGCCAATCTCCACTTCGGAGAGAAAGCCCAGTCCTCCCATGTTGATTCCCAGAACAGGCGTGTTTGCCCTCTGTATGGCCCTGAGAACCGTGCCGTCTCCACCAACAGCAATGACCATGTCGACTTTCATCCTGTCTATGTCCGTTCCCTTCAGGTCAAGGAATCTGGCAGTTTCCCTGTCATAATACAGGTCCCAGTCTTCGGGCAGTATCTCCACTATCCTCTGCACAATGCTGGCACATCTTGAACAGCCCTTCCTTACAGAGAAACCTATCTTCAAACTATCCCCTCCAGAAGCTGCCTGTTTGCTGCAGCGATCACGTGGGATCTTTCTGCAACGTCAAGTCCAAGATTCAGATCGCTGCCGTCCTGATCCACAACAATACCTCCAGCTTCCCTGACAATGAGGGCCCCCGCAGCAATATCTATATTTCTTATGAAAACACCTTCTCCCACGTATGCCATGAGGTCGGCAGATCCCTTGGCAACAAGGCACATTTCAAGGGAAGCGCATCCAAGCCTGCGGTGTTTTCCCCTGAGGCTCATGATCCTGCGGTTTATAGGATCCTGCCATTTCCCTGCTTTGGAAATCCAGCATCCAACCGGTTCCTTTGAAACTGATATCTTCTTTCCATTGAAGTATGAACCCTTTCCCCTGACAGCATGATATACGTCACCGCCATAAAGATCCTTCACATAGCCAGCGCTTAATGATGAGAAGTCCCTTCCCATTACGGCCATGGATACGGAATAGAAAGGTATGCCGTGGAGCGCATTGAATGTGCCGTCCAGAGGATCAATGACCAGATTCGTATCATAGCCCCTGTTTATTATGCCGGCTTCCTCGCTCACTATATTTACAGGTATGTCCATTTCGTTAACTCCCTGGATTATTATGTCCTCGCAGATCTTGTCGAGATAATGTGTAGCTGTACCATCAGCCCCCATTCCCACCAGGTTTGATGGGGAATTGTTTGAGGAATTGCGATTGAATCCTTCCATTACATCCTTTCCAATGGCGTCAAGCGACTTGAAAAAATCTGTCATAATTATGTCATATGGGAAGGTAATGAAATAATATTATGGTCAGTCTGGGGTTACAAGGCTGTCCAGGAGTGTGTTGAGCCTCTGCGGCAGTCTCTTCATGGCGTACTGGAGAACGTCAATTGCCTTGTAGGAACCATCTGTTTCAAACTGGAAAATGAAATTTGTGTCATCCTCTATGATCTTCACTCCCTGCCTGTCCAGCAGCTGTGAAATCCATGGGCACCTGTCATCGTCGGTGAAGCTGATCTGCTTTGAATCTTCTGAAAGCACACTTTTTGGGCATTTTTCCTTGTAGAATTCCCAGTTTTCGAAGTCGGCTTTGGTTATCCTGAGTTCCCTGTGATATTTATATGAAACACCAGATGTCGCCTGCCATTTTGTGTGATCCCGACCCCTTCCCATTATCGCCTCTGCTGTCACAAGTATTGCCTGCTTTGGTCCCAGTTTCACTATTGGTATGTTTCTGTCTGCTGGAACGAGTTCCGGATTTCCCACTGGCTGGAGATCTCCAGATGTGACCATTGCCGGGCCGATCTTGTTGATTGAATATGTCATTGTGCACAGGGGACATCCCTGACCTCCGCAGCTGCATTCATTCCTGAAGTTCATCTTTGGGTCGGTGACAAGTGGAATCAGTCCAAGACGATGAGCGACAATCTCATCAAAAAGAGGCAGGGAGCTATCATAGACATTTCCCTCTCCATCCCTTATCTGGCCATGATGGAATGTGACCTTTTCAATGGCAAGTTTCGGGATATCGTTGATCAGAGTCCTCCTTATGGAGTTGGCTATTCCTGAATCAATTCCATCTATTGAAAATTTAATGTAATTATCCTGCAATTCAAGGATCCTAAGGGTCATGCGCTTAAACTCTCCTTCCCCTCTTTCCGCCTTTTTTCTTTGTGCCGTCATGGGGAACGGGTGTTACTTCCTCGATACGGAGAATCTTGAAACCAGCTCTGGAAAGAGCCCTGATGGCAGACTGTGCTCCAGGACCTGGGATCTTTGATCTGCTTCCGCCTGGTGCCCTGACCTTTATTATGAGATCAGAAATTTCCTTTTCCTTCAGTTTCTCTGCTATCAGATCGGCAGCCTTCATTGCCGCATATGGGCTTGATTCGTCCCTGTCGTTCTTTACAACCATCCCGCCTGTGGCCTTTGCAAGTGTCTCGGCACCTGTTGTGTCGGTCACCAGTATGATGGTGTTATTCTGCGAAGCATAAATATGAGCTATACCTGTTTTATTCATTGTTTCTCTTCCCCTGACTCTGTCTCATCCTGGCTGTCATTTTCCTGACCGGTTTCACCCTGCTGTGCACCGGGGCCATTCATTATAATCTGCCTGAGTGGATGAAGCTCATCATTTAGCGGTGAACTCTCTGTGTAGCCAATCTGACCCTCCATGTGGCCTTCCACAATAACGCCGGGAACTGTTACGCGCCTTCCGTCCA
Source organism: Thermoplasmatales archaeon UBA509 (assembly GCA_002498845.1). Classification (GTDB taxonomy): domain Archaea; phylum Thermoplasmatota; class Thermoplasmata; order Thermoplasmatales; family Thermoplasmataceae; genus UBA509. The sequence continues at coordinate 11,255 of DAJC01000016.1, forward strand.
TGGTGATATGCCCATGGGTGATAAGCTGCCTGGCCTGCTTGGGTGTCCTGGCATAGTTCTTGCGGTACACGATTGTCTGCAGCCTTCTTGCAAGTATGTCCTCGATTGTAAGTGAAAGTACATCATCAAGTGTTGCGTTCTCTGATATGATACTGTAGCGATTGAGTCTCTTAATGAGCAACTGGAACTGCTTTACCGCGTTGTCGTCATTGGTTCTCATTCTCGCCTGAAGTTCCCTTGCCTGGCTCCTGAATGACTTCAGAAGCTCCATGTTCTTCCACAGTTCCCTCTTGTTCTTAAGTCCGAACTTATTGAGAAGCTCTCTTTCAGAATCAATACGCTCTTTCTCCCAGGGGTGCCTGGGCGTTGAATATGTTTTCTTTGGAAATTTTGGATCTCCCATTTAAATCTCTCCTTTACTCCTTCTTCCTCTGGACTCCAACGGTAAGGCCTTTTCTTCCATTTGATCTTGTCCTCTGTCCTCTAACTTTCTTGCCCCTTTCGTGCCTTACACCGCGATACATCTTCACCTTCTTCATCAGGTTGATGTCGTCCTGTATAATCTGGTCCAGATCGTTGGATACCAAGTTAATGTCATCACCTGTGACAAGCTCCCTTCTGTGATTAAGCGCCCATGATGGAATGCCCTCATAGTCCCTTGATTCCACGAAATCCCGGATCCTGTCAATATCTTCCTCTTTCAGTTCACCGATCTTCTTGTCGGCCGGAACCCCAAGTTTCCCAACAATTATCTGCGACAGCCTGTCACCTACACCTTTAAGATCTGCAAGAGCAAGCCTGACCGTTCTCTCACCGTCAAGATCCTTACTTCCGATACGGACAATGTACTGGAAATCCTCATTCTTCTCCTTGGGGACCTCTTTTTTAGGGACCTCTTTCTTTGCCTCTTTTTTCGTCTCTTTCGTATCCTTCTTCTCTTTCGTTTCTTTCTTCTCTGATTTCTGATCCTGAGCCATTAAACCATCCTTCAATTGACCGTGTCATTCCACATTGCTTAGTACAATAAGATACTTTCAGTGTGGAATGGCTCCCTTATCCTGTATGGTTATAAATATGTTATCGGAACGAAGAAGCACCATAATTCAATTGCAGATAAAAAGCGGCTGCTTCACCTGTAAAGTGTGAAAAGTCTGTGATCATCGTGCCCATCCAGTACACCCAGCCTTACAAGACTGTCAATCCACCCATATGAATAATTTAGTGCAGCAAATGCGTTGATCGGATCATTCTTCTCCAAGAAGTGTTTCGCGTCTGAGAAATAACTCCGAATCATGGTCATTGCGCTGTCAGCGAAGTCCTTCAGCATTGAATTGTCCGGAACGGCTATTGTGATTTTTGCCAGTGCAGCATCCTCAATTTCAATGTAGCGCCGCACCCTCTGCCTCAGATCGGTTTCAACGTCATTGTGGTCCATTTAATGGCAGATTATGCTTCCTATTGATTTTTTCGTCATGTCATGATTCAGGATCAGGCGATCAACTGTTCCTTTCTGCAATGTCTACGGAAAGGGCTATTCAGGATTTGTTTAAATATGGAGTCAAATTTCTGCCCTGTATGATTGAGACAGAGAAACTGACAAAACGATATTCTGACGGCAACTATGCTCTCAGGGAACTTGATATCTCTGCCTCAGAGAAGGTCACGGCCATCATAGGCAGGAACGGCGCCGGAAAGACTACCCTTATACGAATACTTTCAACACAGTTGCTTCCCACCTCCGGGACTGCCAGGGTTAACGGAATGGATGTGATCACGGAAGCAGGTTCTATCCGGAAGAGCATTGTGAGCATTCCGCAGGAGGCCGCACCTATCGGGATTCTCACAGCATTTGAACAGGTGAAACTCTATCTTGTCGGCAGGGGAATGTCCTTCAAGGAAGCTGCTCAGTCGGCTTCCATGGCACTGGATGAGCTGGATCTGCGGGAGGCGAAGCACTATCCCACGGACACACTTTCAGGAGGGATGAAACGGAAGATGTTTGTGGCCATGGCCCTTGCCGCAAACGCCGAAGTGGTGTTCCTTGATGAGCCTACAACCGGGCTTGATCCCATATCCAGACTTGAGGTATGGTCAGCCATTCGTCGTATCGGTTCCACGGTCATACTGACCACACATTATATGGAGGAGGCTGAGCAGCTTTCCAATGAAGTGATACTTGTTGACCATGGACGTTCTCTGGAACAGGGTACCCCAGCGGATTTGCTGTTCCGCTTCAGGGGCAAGATAAGAGTGGAGATCAACGGCCAGTGCCAGGACTGCATACACATAGGCTCCCTGTCCATTAAGTACGTGAACAGGGAGATGGCAGACAGATACATAGATATGGGATTCGCAATCAGACCCATCACTCTGGAGGATATTTTCATAAGCAGGGGTGTTAGCATTGAATCTTAAATTCACGTTTCTGCTGGCGTGGTACTACGGATTGAGAACCGTGGGAAGGGGGCCTTCGTATATCATCGCTTCCCTCAGTTCACCTCTGACCCTCCTTTTCATTGTTTTTATAATTTCTCGCGGAACACTGGTCAAATACGCCATTGTGGGAGGCTTCATAGGACTTGTGGCATCAGTAGCACTTTCCAGTGCAGGTGATGCGGCTTTCATGAGGCTTCAACTCAGGATGCAGGATCTGTATGTGGCCAGCCGTGTGAATCCTTCAGACTATATGCTTGGCCTAACCCTGAGCTACCTCATGTTTTCCCTGCCGGGAATTGTTCTCTATTCCATCCTGGGATACTTCGAGAATGTCTTCACGCTTACTGATGTGCTGGCACTTGCCGGGATACTTGCACTGCTTGTTGTTTCCACATCGTCCATATCATTCATTGTGTCAAGCAGCATAAAACATGTCAGGAATGTGTGGGGTATAGCAGGCATAATGTCCGTTGTGATGACGGTTCTTCCTCCCACGTTCTACCCGTATACATTCATACCGAAAATAGCCATTTACGCCTTATCCGTCTCTCCCGTAACGCCAGCCGCAGTCCTGACTCAGGGTGCCTTCGGCCTTTCGCCGCTCATGGCAATGGAAATACCTGTGATGCTTGCGGAAACAGTGGCATATTTCTCTCTGGCAAGATACCTGACCAGATGGAGGGAAAAGTGATCCCCTGGACTCACCTGAACTTGCTGTAGTCCGCCAGAAGATCTAGAAGTCTCTTCTGCATATCATCGTCTATGAGACCATCGGTCCTAATTTTAACAATATAGTCCCTGGCCTCTCTGGTGCCTTTTTTTGAAGCAATGGAATAAAGACTGCCCTTAACTGCGCCTCTCACGCTGTCGGGAAGTTCTTCCACAATCTTTCCAAGCATGAAGTTGAATTCCTCGGTTTTCCGCATGTCAAGCCTTCGTGACTTTTTCGGTCCAGTATCCTTTGGCATATTGGACCTTTTTTGCATACCATTTCTAGAATTATAGTTCGGTTTATGATAGTTCCTTCTCATTATACTTAATATAGTAGTCAGACAGATTATTTATGGATTTTGGCGATGTTTCACGGATCTATTGCAACAGACCCCTTGAAACCACCATATCCAGTGACATATGCCAGAGATGTGGTCCGTAAGACTTTACTTTCCTCTGTTCAATGAAATCCAGGATATAACCCAGCCGCCTGGCAAGAACGATAATCTCGTGCCAGTATGCTGAAAGTTCATGGGTGGGCACCAGCAGGTGAAAGTTGAGAATCGTTCCAGGTCCGGATCGCATCAAAGCCGCAGAAATGAATTCCAGTGAGCTGAAGTGCCCCATTACTATGTAATCAAACCGCATTGCAGGTGAAACGTCCCTGCAGTCTCCCAGAATCGGTATCACCCTGTCCTGAAGCCTGTTGATCGCCACATTACTCTTCAGGAAGCCATATGATTCTGGATTTATCTCAACTGAATAGATCTTTGAAAGGTGCGTATATTTTGCCAGAGGAAGAGAAAAATAGCCGATTCCGGCAAACATGTCCAGAACAGTGGCCCCGTCAAGTGTCATTTTTCCATGCTGTATCCTCTCATTGACATTTCCGGGAGAGAACATTACCCTGGATGGATCCATTGAGTATCGGATTCCATTTTCCAGATGAATAACAGTTCCCGGTACCCCGTACACAATTTCCATTTCCGGATGCCTGATGTTTCCCTGTATCCTGCCACGGTCAATATATATGGATTTCACGCCCAGAACCTGTGCAATGGACTGGAGCACACTGCGGGATGGTTTTCTGGACTCCTTGATGATCAGCGCATCCCCCAGTCGTATCCATCTGTCCGGTATCACAGACATCTTTGATTTGACACCGGAAATTTTTTTTATGGTTTCTACCGGCGGTTTCTGGATGGCTCTGGACTCGAAATCCATTTCCACTGCCATATACCCCTGGAATTCTGCGTGTTGCTTCAGCGGAATCATGACCAGATCACCGTCCTGCCTTATTTTCAAATCCTTGCGAATAATATCCATGGAGAGAAGTTTCCTTATGATTCCCTCAGATTGATATTTATTAACAACAATGCCGGGATTTTTCATTGATTAACACCCTGAGTGACAGTTTTAACTTGAAAGACAATACGGTAGCCATGACTCATATTAAAATAGGCACAAGGCCAAGCCGTCTTGCTGTCAGGCAGGCGGAGATGGTGGCTGAAAGGCTGACTGTCGCAGGCATTGATGCCAGCATACACAGATTTAACTCATCGGGTGATGTGGAAAATACCACCCCGCTTTACAGGGCACCCGGAACCGGTATATTTGTGGAGGAGATAAACAGGCGGGTCATTTCTGGTGAAGTTGATGTGGCAGTTCACAGTGCAAAGGATCTTCCATCTGACCTTCCGGATGGGCTCCAGGTCATATCCGTACTTCCCAGGGAAAACTTCAATGACGTTCTAATAGCCGGGAAACCTCTGGAGGAACTCCCGGCCGGGTCCCACATAGGGACATCAAGTTTGAGGCGCATCAAGGAGCTTTCAATGGTGAGACCCGACCTTGTTGCAGAAAACATAAGAGGAAACATAGACACACGTATCCAGAAGTACAAGGATGGCAATTACGACGGAATAATCCTCGCAGAGGCTGGAATTACCAGACTCGGCATTGAGACTGAATACCACCGGCTTGGGACAGAAACATTCATGCCTGCTGCCAACCAGGGAATAATCGCAGTGGTGGGAATGCGTGGAAGCAGTGCTTTTTCCGCTGTTGAAAGGCTGAAGAATCAGGAAACACAGTTTGCAATGGAAATGGAGAGAGAAGCTATGCGCAGGCTGAACCTGGGATGCTCCATGCCGGCAGGCATGATATGCACCAGATCCGGAACAGTGTGGACACTCACCATCAGGCTTTATTCTCTGAACACCAGAGAATACCGGGATTTTGCTTCCACGGTGAGAAGCAGGCAGGATGTGGATGAATTCACCTCTGGTATCAGATCGCGGATTCCTCCTGAATTCGGTTACAGCCGGGACGGAGTGGCATGACCGGAAAGACACTGATTGTCACAAGACCTGAAGGCAAGGCCGCAGGAAATATAAATTGCCCCGGAATGGAAATAGTAAACGTACCGGTCACACGGCTCGAAGAACTGCCATTTAACACAGATACATTCCGGTCATTCAATCCTGAAATCGTCATAGTGACCAGTGCACGTGGCGCTGACACCATCAGATCCAACATTGGTTTCTTCGGCACCGATCGTACATATATTTCCATCGGAAAGATCACCGGTGACGCCCTGCGGTCCATAGGCCTGGATTCCCTGATTCCTGATGACCAGACTTCCAGCGGGATCGTGGAACTGATCAGGCGCAATGACTGGAAGTCTCGCAGAATCGCGCTCCTGTCAAGTCAGCAGTCAAACATGGTTGTGCGGGATTTCCTGCTGAAGGAGGGCTATGATTTCAAACTGTTCACAATTTACCGCAGTGTGCCTCTTGACCTTTCCAACCTCTTAAAATATATTCTGGGCGGATGCCTCGGAATAATCATAACGTCATCGCAGGAGGCGGAAATAATACTGAAGGATCGGTCTGTGGTTTCCGCTATCATGAATACTGGAACGAGGATATTCGCCATTGGAAAAACAACTGCAGACACAATATATAAATCAGGATATACACCAGCCGATCCAGTTGGGAAGTCCGTACTTAAGGATCTCGTGTGCAAGATAAGAGAAAAATACCTTGAAAAATAGCGGGGAATGGATTTGAACCATTGATCTACGGGTTATGAGCCCGTCGGGATCTCCTAACTACCCTACCCCGCTTCCACAGGTTATCCGATGACCGGATATAATATTTGCCGGTATACAGCTACCCGAATGTCTCTTCGATACGTTTGAGCCTCAGATTCTTTGCGTTCTTTTCCAGGTATGTGTAAACTGTTCTCTGCCTGCTGCCATTGATAAGCATGTTTATGGCTTCGCGAGCGTATTCCACCGACACATAGTCGCCAATAACAGATACGGTGTCACCATAGACCGATATGCTGGTGTTTGTCAGTTCTTCCATGACTTTCCGGGTCTTTCCGCCGGTTCCTATGATCCTGCCCTTGATTTCAGAAATCCTGTGAGAACCTGGTTTGGCAAATTCGCGCAGAGAGATGACAATAAGCTGGGAATTCTCCTCGAACAGAAATGATGCCTTCTGTGGGCTGAAACCCCTGGCAATGGCCTGAATCACGCTGATGGAAAGTGCTGCCTTGAGTGGATCTCCCTTCTGGATGACGGTCACGTCCCCTTCCCTTGAATCTATTTCCAGGGCTATTTCTGCCTTCTCCTCCAGTTCTCTCTTGGTGTCACCGTTCTTTCCTATAAGAACTGCAAGCCTGTCCCTGGGGACCCTTATTTCCCAAACATTTCCGTCAGTAACTTCATCCATGCTGCAGACCTCATTTCCTTATGAATCATCATAAATAAACCTATTCGCCGGCATCAGCACCCTTCACGAATCCAAGCAGTTCCTGGAATGGGGCTTCAACGCCCTTCTTGGTGAAGAATACTGATATGTTCCTCAAATCCCTTTCCAGGAAATAGTCTGCGGCGGGATGTTCCCTGGACACAGACTGCCCGACGTCAACAATGTATGCATGTTTTCTGTGATAAAGTATGTTATATTCGCTGAGATCAGCGTGTACCAGCTTTGCCTTCTGGTACATGGTGCGCATGAAACCCCGGACCTCACCGTATGCACTATCAAAATCGCAGTCCGCATCCCTGAGCCTGGGTGCAGGAGTGGACTTTGACCCGATATATGACATCAGGAGCAGATTCTTATGGAAATCGTAAGGACGGGGGCAGAGAATCCCGTTCTTTCTCAATTCGTGAAGGTTGGTGTATTCCTTCTTGGCCCAGATGTATACAATGTTTGACCTGTTTATCCTTTCCCTTGCAAAGCGGTAATCGCCCTCGATATATTTCCAGATTGTGGAAAACCGAAGCGTGGAAAGCTTGTAAATTTTCAGAACCAGCGGCTTCTTGTCCTTTATGACCTTGAAGACAACAGATTCCTTACCGGCTGAAATAGGAAAATCCACATAATCTATGTGCTGGCTGCTCATGAATTCGTAAAGCGCCTTAATTGTCCTCCTGTCAAAAACAAGATCGGCAGTCTTGCGGTCCATGTCCAGATGATGAAGAAATTCACCTGATTTCAGGAGCTGATCAAGGGCCGATTCTTCAGGCATAATGGCCTACTTGAAAATATTTATCACGTCTGGAAGCAACCTGTTCCTGCTTAGATAATTTGCCTGAGTCTGTGTATATCTGTATACGACATCTGCCTTTTCGTTCTGGAACGGCCAGGGTTTCACAATAACGAGATCGCCTTCCCTTATCCACATCCTCTTTTTCATCTTTCCAGGAATTCTGGAACTTCTGGTGAAACCGTCTTCGCACATTACATTGAGCCTTGAAGCGCCAGACAGTTTTTCGACTATGCCGAACATCTCTCCCCTCTTCTTGTTGGGAAGAATTGTTCGTGTAGTCAGATCTGACTCGTCAAGGTTCTGTTGATTTTGATTTGGATCCATATGGGATTGAGTATATGTTATACACTCATATAAACATGCTACAGCCCTGAATTTATCACCGGCTGACAGGATCCGGATTGCTGAATACCAGAGTAAACTGGCCGTATATTATGCCTCGCCTTCGCCAGCGGACATTGCAACTTGCTGGGAGATATGAGAAAGTTTCACTGGCCTTCATCCCATGTTCTGTTAGAGTGGGCTTTTCCACCCACATATGTTAAATTACCTGACAGGCATGGTGACACCATGGATGAACCGGTTACGCTGGAGCACAGCCAGCTTCTCACGCTGCTCTTCACGGCCACGCAGGAGAGCCCTCTGAACCTTGGCCCACTGAAGGAAGTCACATCAATATTTTCAGGGCATGCTGACAGGGAGGAGGAAACCATGGTTCCCGTGCTGGGATTCTTCAGGGCCTTCACCGCCCACGAGAACCTACCGGACATTGATTTCCTCAAGGCAAAAGCAGATGAGTTCAGGACCGAGGAACCAGTTATGTTAAGGGAGCACCGTAAAATCAAGGATATCCTTGGCGAAATGGAAAGGGAAGAGGGGACTGTACAGCTGGTGCTTGAAAACCTGTCCACATTCATGGAGAGGCATTCCAGTATGGAAGAGTACTATCTTTATCCGCTGGCTTTTCACGCATGTTCCCTGATTGACGGCCTCTGACCTGCGTAATTATCAAAAACCATGCTGAATAAATCCATTAACTGTTCCGGCAAAAGAAAACCATACCATTCCCGTGCCGGAAAATCATGGCGAGGGGTTCCGGACACCCCCATGAGTGCAGGTGTGAAATTCTGTTTCGCTACTGCTTTATGTTCAGGCTCTTGATGTTGAATGATCTTGCCACAGCATCCCTGAAGAGCTTTATGTTGCGGCCTTCCTTCCCGATGGCCTTGCCGACCTCTCCCTGCTCCACAGAAACAAGGATATCGGTCTGGCCCTCCTTCCAGTCAACGATAACCTCCCTGACTTTGAACCGGTAAAAAATGTTCTTAACGAAGGTTACCAGATCCCTGGAAGATTCAGCCACCAGAATATGCTTGTTGATGTGCTCCCTGAGTTCCGTGATTATGTTGGGGTTCCTCTTGAATAATTCGGATAGTTTACGCTCTCCCACGATGAAGAGAACCATGTCCTCGTTTTCCATGCATTCCCGCAGCTCAACATGGCCAACTTTCTCAAAGAGGGCAATATATCTCATTATATTGTTGTCGATTGTGACTTCTTTCATTTCAACACTGTTCCAGATTCAACAGACCTTGAATTATAAGGGAAAATAAAAGTTTATTATAAAAAGTTCCCTTCATTGTGACTTTCCTGATGGGCGGTAGACTAGATTCACTGCACCGGTTCCAAGCGTTATGGGCTGTCCAACTATGATATTCTCTGCCACTCCCGTAAGCGGATCGACTTCTCCAAGAAGGCCAGCGCGCAGAAGATGCTTTGTTGTTATTTCAAATGCCGCTCTGGCCAGCACGCTGCTCTTCCTTCCCGATATACCCTGCCTTCCAACCGCTCTCACTGAACCTCCAAAGGTCATCATGTCTGCAACCAGCATCAGATGCCTCTTGTCGACTTCGAGACCCTGCTCGCTCAGCGTCCTCAGTGCCTCATTGAATATGGCGTTTCTGGCTGCTTCCACGCCAAGAACTGTGCTTATCTCTATGATATCGTTTGTGTAGGTCCTGTTGGCATCAACCTCGTCAACCTCAAGAACCTCCCTGAGGTTTGATCCCTGTGTATAGAGAATCCATTTCTTTGTGGGTGGATCGATCCTTGCTATTGCCCTCTTGATTCCCTGTATACCCTTTATGGTTGTCGTCTTGAGTATTTCTTGGACCTGGTAGAGCCGCTTGTAGGATTCCTGCTGGGGCTTGAGTATGATTTCACTGTCATCCTGATTCATGATGGTTATGCCCTTCATCTTTGCCAGGGCATCGATGAGATCCTGAGTGTTCACAAGCCGTTCCTTCATCCTGGAAGGTTCCGGTTTTATTGCGAGTGTCATCTGCTGGATATCTGTGATTATTGAAGCAACGTCAAGAATTGTGGTGTTTTCAAGCTCCTTGACAACCTTCATTACGACTTCCTCATTTTCCTCGAATTCCGGCTTGAGGTAAACTGTCATGCTGGGTGTGCTTGGAATTCTCCTTGCATCCACTATCTCTATGAGCCTTGGAAGCCCCAGAGTAACGTTCATTTCCCTGACACCCGCAAAGTGGAAAGTTCTCATGGTCATCTGTGTGCCCGGTTCCCCGATACTCTGTGCAGCTATGATTCCTACTGCTTCATGTGGATCGATGGATTTCTTCTTGAGGTCATCGCCAATCCTGTCCACGAGCTCTTCAAATTTCTCAGGCGAAAGATCTTTCCTGTATTTCACCAGTTTCTCAGCAATTGATACTGGAATGCCTATCTTCTTTTTGGACGCCACCTCAAGGATATCCCTGACATCCTGGGGCAGGGTGTCCCGGTATGCCGGCTTCTCTTCAATCTTTATGGTTGGAAGCTCAACAATGTCAAAATCTGCAAACTCCTGTATCTTCTTACCCTTCTTCCTGAACTGCGACAGTGGCATGGGATCAATTAACTGGCATGAATCCACAAGAAAGACTGTCCTCATCTCATTCTTGTTCTTCAGTATTATCTCATCGGATGGCTTATATTCCTGGATTCCCGTGAGTCTCAGGCGGTATGTGAAGAATTTCTTGTCTGTTGTAATATAGGCATCAGTGATGTCTGCGGATATGTCGGCATCCACGGCATATTTGCACGGAGCTTTCTTCTTGAGCAATTCCATGTTCTTCTTTGTGTCCTTGAAAAGGATGACCGTCATTGTTCAGCCTCCTGTTCCAGGTCGAATGCATTGTAGTCTACATCCACTGTTTCTCCACGATCGCTTCTTGTTGGGTCTACTCCATCCTCTCCATACTTGAACTGAATGACAGCCCCTATGGTATCCTGGACCCTGAGATCATTGTCCACCTTGAGGTCCTCGAATGCGTTTATGAGCCTTCTCTGCATGTATCCGCTCCTTGATGTTCTCACGGCAATATCCACGAGACCTTCCCTTCCTCCAATACTGTGCATGAAGTACTCCAGCGGGTTCAGACCCTCCTTGTATGAGGACTGGACAAACCCTCTGGCAAGAGCGCCGATATCGTTCACCTTGAAGTGCGGAAGCGTTCTCCCGTAATATCCCCTGTTGAGCCTTCCTCCTCTGACGGACTGCTGGCCCACCATTCCTGCCACCTCAGAAATATTCAGCATTTTTGCTCTTGCTCCAGATCTTGCCATTATGACTGATGGGTTGTTGAGACCAAGGTATGCACTTGCTATCTTTCCTGATTCATCCCTGACCATACCTGTTGTGGATAGAATTTCAATCTCAAGCGTGTCCTCCACTGACCTTCCTGGTGCAGGCTGGAGCTGGCCCTGCCTGTATGTTTCTATGAGCTTGGTTGCCCTGTCGATTGCCTGGGCGGATATCTCGGCGATTCTTGATATTGCACTTTCGGGTATGTCATAATCAGATATGCCCGTGGAAAAACCCCTGACACTGATGAAACCAACTGCAAGCCGTGTCATCCTGTCGATGAACCTTGCGGTTTCCGCAGGCCCGTATTTCCTGAAGATCTTGTCTATGATTTCTCCCGAGAATGACCCTATTGCCGCCTCATCTATTGTTCCATGGAGCATCTTGCCGTCGACGATATACACCTGCTTGTCCGCAGGATCATTTTCGTATTCGCATTTCTCCTTGGCACCTGTGCAGAGCTTACTTGTGAACTGCAGGTTAAGCCCCTTTGGCAGAATGAGTGAGAAGATATCCCTGCCTGCATAGAACTTCTTGCCTTCCTTTATGACAGGTTCCGGCATTGATTCTATGTCAAGATAACTCAGTATGTGCACTGTCTCATCCTCAGGAATAAGTGGATTGTTGTGTGTCAGGAGGAAAAGGGATGTGATGTGGTCATGTATTCCGCCAATAATTGGTCCACCGAATCTGGGTGACATGATCTGCTCCTGAACCTTCATTATGATTCTTGCTTCAGCCCTGGCTTCTTCCTTCTGGATTATGTGGAGATTCATCTCATCCCCATCGAAATCCGCGTTGTATGGGGTGCATACGGCAAGATTGAACCTGAATGTCTGCCCGTCAAGTATCCTCACAGTGTGCCCCATCATGGACATTCTGTGCAGGGATGGCTGCCTGTTGAACAGGACAATATCGCCCTCAGTGAGCTGCCTTTCAACAACCCATCCGGGCTCAATTCTCTTGCTGTTTTCTTCGGCATTCTGAGCTGTGAGCTTGATCCTCCTTCCATCAGGCCTTATGATGTAGTTCACGCCTGCGAGGTACTTCCCGAACTCATCCCTAGGTTCCGGGCCCCTCTTAACGAATTCCCTTATGCTCTCAACGTTGAACACGTTCACAGTTACGGGAACCGTGAGTTCCCTTGCGGCTTTCTCCGGAACGCCTACCTCATTTATGGACAGGAATGGCTCCGGTGAAATAACCGTTCTTGCAGAGAAATTGACCCTCTTTCCTGACAGGTTGGAACGGAATCTGCCCTCCTTCCCCTTGAGTCTCTGAACAAGAGTCTTGAGGGCCCTTCCAGATCTGTGCCTGGCAGGGGGAATCCCAGCTGTCTGGTTATCAAAATATGTTGTGACGTGGAACTGGAGAAGGTCCCAGAGATCCTCAATTATGAGTTGCGGTGAACCGTTGTCCCTGCTTTCCCTGAGTCTCTGGCTGATCCTTATTATATCCACAAGCTTGTGTGTGAGATCATCCTCGCTTCTCTCCCCTGTCTCAAGAGTTATGGAGGGCCTTACATTTATTGGTGGTACTGGAAGCACGGTCAGAACCATCCATTCTGGGCGGGCCACTTCGGAGTTCAGGCCAAAGAAGACCAGATGGTCATCAGGAATTCTCTCCATTCTCTCCCTAATTTCCTTGGGAGTGACCTTTATTCCCTCTTCCCTGAATGTTGTGGGCTTGTCCAGGATTATCTTTGTCTGCTGTGTTCCGCAATGTGGGCATACCATCCTCTGTGATGCTTCGTCTGTAACCTTCTTTGACATGAGCCCGATTATTTCAGGGTCTGATGTTGAAAGGGAGAGCTGATCAAACTTTTCCCTGTAGCTCCTTATCTCATCATCTGTGAGCTTTATCTTGCCACAGGCTTTGCAGGTTGCGTCCAGCAGTGTCTTAAGCTCCTTTATGAAACCTATGTGAACCACGGGCATGGCGAGTTCAATATGCCCGAAATGACCCGGACATTCATCAACCTTACCGCCGCAGGTTGCACACTTCAATCCCGGCTCGATAACACCCATGTGGAGATCCATGAGCCCGCGCTCTATTGGATATCCATCATCGTCGTAGGTATCAGCCGTAATCACCTTCACCTGCGACATTTTCCTGATCTCCTCAGGCGAGAGGAGTGCAAACTGGATCTTGTAAATTCTCTTTGATATTCCACCGGTCATTTCAAATCACCCAATATTAATCTCATCATTACACCCATTGAGCTCAGTTCGTCCCTCATCAGCTTGAAGGCATAACTTGTTTCAACCGGGTGTATATTTCCTGTATTTCCACAGACTGGACAGCGCGGTATTCCCTTCTTTCTGTCAAGTATTGCAATGTGGCCGCATTTGGGATTTCCACACACATAGAGAATGGTTCCATCGCTCTGGTCCAGAAGCCTGTCTTTTATGACCATTGCTGCACCATGTGCTATCAATGTATCTCTCTCCATTTCACCGAACCTAAGACCTCCCTGTCTGGAACGTCCTTCTGTGGGCTGCCTGGTGAGTATCTGCACAGGTCCCCTTGACCTGGCGTGGAACTTCCCTGCCACCATGTGATGCAGCTTCTGGTAGTAGATCACCCCGGTGAAGATTTCAGCGTCAAACTTGCGTCCTGTTATTCCATCGTACATGACCTCGCTGGACGACTGCCTGAAGCCGTATTTTATGAGACCGTCTCTCAGGCTCCTTTCGGGCTCTCCGCTGAATATGGTACCATCGATGATCTCTCCCTTCATTGAGGCAATCTTCCCTCCAATCATCTCAAGGATATGCCCCACTGTCATTCTTGAAGGGATGGCATGTGGATTGATTATGAGGTCGGGAATTATGCCGTCTTCTGTAAATGGCATGTCCTCCTGCGGAACCACTGCACCGATGACACCTTTCTGCCCGTGCCTGGATGCGAACTTGTCACCAAGTTCAGGTATCCTTTCACTCCTGACCCTGATCTTCACGACCCTGCTGTTGCTTTCTGAAACCGTAAGAATGACATTGTCCACGAAGCCTTTCTCATTGGGCCTCATGGTTATGGATGATTCCCTGCGTCTCTGTGGTCCGAGCTTGTCTCCACCCTCTTCCAGGAATCTTGGCGGGGATGTCTTGCCTACAAGCACCTCTGAACCCTCAACATAGGATTCAGGATATATTATTCCATTCTCATCCAGGTTCCGGTAAAACTCCTCAGCTCTGGCGCCAAGGACATCATGGGTCGGAATTTCGAACTTGTCCTCCTGGCCTCCCGGATAACGGCGCTCCTCTGCGCTGTACGTCCTGAAGAATGTGCTCCTGCCCAGTCCTCTTTCCACGGCAGCCTTGTTGAATACAAGTGCGTCCTGAATGTTGTATCCCTGATACGACATGATTGCTACCACAAAATTCTGTCCAGCAGGCCTCTTGTCGTATTTTATGAAATCCATTATCTTTGTCTTCACAAGGGGAATCTGAGGATAGTGCAGCACATGGCCCCTCGTGTCCGTCCTTATTCTGAAGTTCGTTGAGGCAAGCCCGATGGACTGCTTGGTCATGGCTGCAGCCATTGTGATCCTTGGAGATGAATTGTGCTCCGGATAAGGAGTAACGGAAGCAGTGACACCAAGAATCAGCGATGGGTCAACCTCCAGGTGAGTGTGGTCCTCGGTGAGGATTTTATGAGATTCAAAAGTGTTTCCGCACTGATCACATCTCAATATTACAGGTGAATCAGGTTCTGAACCTTCACCTGGGTTAACCCATGTGAGCTTGCTCCTGTAAAGGTATGCATTGCAGCGGGGGCATCTTTCTGGGAAATCATATGCATAGACTGCTATGTACAGATTCTCCTCCTCTTCTGCATCCACGAACTCAAGGGCTCCGCGCCTGATAAGATCCTCCACGGCAAATTCGCCATCGTTCAGCTTGTTGAGCATATCAGTGTTGATCACGGTGTTACCGTTCTTCAAAACAAGAAGAGGGCGCCTTATTCTTCCACGATCACAGTTAATGATGACTTCTCTTGTTGATCCATCGTATCTGACGTTAACCTCATTGGAGAGTTTACCTCTTCTTCTCTCCTCCCTGATCTTCTGGGTGAGTTCCTCAGGATTCATGTGATATCCAATAAGGTCACCGTTCAGGTAGACCCTTCCGGCATCTGGATTCTCGCCTTCCACATCCTGGACTTCCATGCCCCTGAGCGTTTCCATGACTATTGTGGGGTCAATACCCTCGGTCACGTTGATTATGAGCGCAGCATTCTTCACCAGACCACAGTTCTGCCCCTCTGGCGTCTCGTTTGGACATATCCTCCCCCACTGTGTGGGGTGAAGGTCCCTGGCTTCGAAGTGAGGTTGTGACCTTGTGAGAGGTGATATTATCCTTCTCATGTGACTTATTGTGCTGACATTCGAAACCCTGTCCAGCAGCTGTGATACCCCGGTTCTTCCGCCAATCCAGTTTCCTGTGGCCATTGCGTGAAGTATCTTCTGCGTCATGAGGTCCTGCCTTACAGCAGGTTTCAGGCGAATTCCCTTCTTCCTGTTGTAGGTTCTCTCAAGCTGGTACTTCAGATCCTTCATAACAGCCTGGAATGCATTCCTGAAAAGTTCATCCAGAAGATCTCCAGCCAGCTTAACCCTCTTATTTGCAAGATGGTCTTTGTCGTCTTCCTTTCTTATGCCCAGATGAAGTTCCAGAAGAGACCTTGCCATTCTGCCAAGGTATATGGCTTTCTTCATCCTGTCTTCAGGAGAATCCCCCAGATGAGGGAGAAGAGACCTGTCAAGCATCTGGGATACTTTCTTTTCCCTGAAT
Organism: Thermoplasmatales archaeon UBA509; assembly: GCA_002498845.1. Classification (GTDB taxonomy): domain Archaea; phylum Thermoplasmatota; class Thermoplasmata; order Thermoplasmatales; family Thermoplasmataceae; genus UBA509. Next base: position 27,410 of record DAJC01000016.1, read on the forward strand.
TCCTTTGCCTGGCCAGCTGCAAACCTCTTTTCCAGGTATGCTATGGCATCCTCGTTGTTGTTCACTCCATTGGGTGGGAAAATCTTGGGGTTTCTTGCCTCCTCAAGATTTGCATATATTATTGGCTCCATTGCCTGTGCCGAGGCTATTGCGCTGTGAACGTCAACATCTTTCTCCATGCCCAGTGCTTTCATCAGAATCACAAGGGGTATGGCGCCAGCAACGCTGGGAATGGAAACACTAATAATGCCGTCGTTGCCTCTTTCCATTGAGGTCAGTGCCCTGAAGCCTGATTTCTGCGAGAATACCTTTGCCACTTCGACTTTTGCCTCGTACTTGTCCTCGTATTCCACCAGTATTTTGTTTGGTGCCAGATCTTCAAGGGAAACTATAACCCTCTCTGATCCTCCGATAATAAAGTAACCGCCGGAGTCATCCGGATCTTCACCAACATACTGAAGCTTTTCACGCCTTGTGGCCTCAACTGGACCGTTGTTTTTCTCAATGTACTGGTCCAGATTGTTTCCTGTAAGGGTACACACCCTTGACCTCACCATAACTGGAATATCGCCGATCTTGATGTTCTCCGGCTCCCTCTCAACACCGTCCTCAACGACTCTTACCCTGAGGGTTATCGGTGCCATGTAATTGAGGTCCCTGAGTCTTGCCTCTGTGGGCGTAATCTGGTTTGACGCACCCGAGGCTTCCTTTATTTCAGGCTTATCAGCCCAGATGGTGGGTTCACCAACATATCTTCCCTTTTCCCGAAGTCTCCCGAAGTATACCTTAATTTCACGACCACCGGTCTTGCTCTGGTCAAGAACCATAACTCCGGGTTCGTCGTCGTCAGAGACCTTTGTCTCATCAACTATCTGCTGCATTATGCTATCCGGGTTTCCCACTGTAGCAATAAAATTGTTGTATGATTCGATCAGATGGCTTACGACACTTTCATTCTTGAAAAAATATTCAACCAATTCCTTCATTTAAAAACCTCGCTGGTAATGACCCTATAATAAGTAGAGTATCCCATGGTGGGACTTCTTCTGACGATTCTGATAATCGTACCGGTGTCGAGCGGTCCATGAATCTCTTCCAGTGCCTTTATTGCGGGATCACTCCTGCTTATTTTTGGTAATAGGTCCTTAGCTATTTCTAACTCCTTTAAAACCTTATCTTCTTCACTCTTTGGAACCACATGGTGTTCCGGTACCAGATCGTGCTGCAGCACATTGAATTTTCCCATTCCTTTTCACCCCATTTACGGGCCCGGGGGGGTTCGAACCCCCGACCACCTGGTTAAAAGCCAGATGCTCTACCTAGCTGAGCTACGGGCCCTTGACATCGATGCCTTCGTGAATATGGATTTTGCTTATAAATATTGGCAAAAATATGAGTGAAATATTCCTGGAAAAATTATGGTTGCCTCAGTCCCTTGATCGAGCAAGGAAGAATGAAGCAAGTGCGGGTATGAGTAGCCACGCCAGTCCTACCAGTACAACTGATACTGTTGTGATCCCAACGCTTGATGCCAGGTAACCTGTACTTATGTCAAGTGTGGAACCGTACACGCCTGACCTCAAATCTATGACCAGTGAGGGGAATGTGCTTGGCGAAATGGTATCGAGAGCAAGCGCTGCAATAACACCGCTTTTTACTGCAGAATCAACATGCAGCGCAAACAGCACCAGAGCCATGAGGTCGCTCCAGAAAAGAACCATGACGAAGAAGAGACCGATGCCAGTGCCAAGAATTCCACCCTGTGACTTCAGGAACTGGGAAACCAGGTAAATCAGTCCGGAGAAGGCAATGGCCTCCACCAGATACCCTCCAAGAATGCTGAAGAAGTAAGAAGAAGAGAGAAGAGAACCTGTATATTTGTAAATTATGATGTCCGAAAGAGCCTCGGCCACAACAAGAGCCACCAGGAAACTCACTGCACCTCCAATAAATCTTGAAGCAAAGATTCGACCCTTTGTGACAGGCCTTGTAATAATGGACTCAAGGACACCTGAAGCTTTGTCCTTGCCGTAATAGAAATATGCGGAGAAAATGCCCAAAATGGGTATCAGGAATTCATATGGAACCTGCAGAATTGCCTCCAGCAGAGCACCCGAGGATGTTGAGCTGAACAAAATGGCTGATGATAACATCACTAAGGGCTGTACACTACCAGATGGTGGGAATAGCTCAACTATTACATTAAAGCCATTGGCTGTGGCATTCAGAGGGAGTGTGAATACCTTATTGTGAAAACCGCCAATCTGCCCATAAAGCGTCATTTCCTTAGAAGGGAGCGGAAGTGATATACTGGACTGGTTCTGCACGTAATAATAGAGGTTTGCTTCCGGCATTGCAGAACCGTTTGCGGAAGCATAGTAAATCTCAATATTGCTGAGGGTCTTACTGGAAGGGTTCGCCACTTTCGCAACGAAATACACAGACTGGTTGCTGGTGCTCTGCCATACCGTTGAATTATGATAATTAAGATAATTAATTCTCCCTTCCGACGATGCATTCTTTTCTATTATTGGATTCTGAAATTCTGCAGTTACATTGATACCGGAGATATAGAGTGGAAAGTACTCATACTGGGTATAGTTTACTAGAGAAAAATGAACCGTAGTATTGAAATATCCATAACTGTTGGTTGTTCCAGAAAGGTTATCCATTTTCGTGCTATATGTTGCAGTTGTTCTGTTGAATGTCGTGTTCACCAAACTTGAGTCTATACTGAGGCCCGCCACCGGCTGGCCATATCCATTTGCCACAAAGTCAGTCACGTTGTATCCATATGGTGTCTTGAAAACAGCAGGATATACATATGCCTCTGAACCCGGTGCCACGGAACTCCCTGAACTGAAGGAGACTGCGGCATATGCAATCCCGACGGTGGCCAGTACAATCAGCACGATCATCACTATGGTGAATTTTCCCGTCAGGGTTCTTCTAAGGTCGTATATGAAGTCCCTCATTTCCCACTCCCCACAAGTTCAAGGAAATAGTCCTCAAGCCCTTCGCTCTCTGTGGATATGGAAATTACCCTGTAACCGGCCTTGAAGAGAGCCTCAGAGACCTTGTACACCTCATCTGATGGGATATTGAGGCTGTGCAGTGTGATCTCATTGCCGCTGTTTTCAGGTTTCCCGAACTGCTGAAGCAAAGACACAGCATTGTCGTCGGCCTTCTGAAGCACTATTTTCACTGATAATTCACCAAGGTTGCTGAGTTCAGATCTCTCAACAACTTTCACTATCTCTCCCCGTTTGATTATTGCAATCCTGTCTGCAACGTTTTCCAGTTCTGAAAGTATGTGTGAAGAAAGGAAGACTGCCTTGCCTTCCTTCTTGAGCGACAGCATAAAGTCCCTCATGTTCTTCACTCCTTCCGGGTCGAGGCCGTTCAGAGTCTCGTCAAAGAGGAAATTGTCGGGGTCGCCCATCATGGCAGCAGCTATGGAGAAACGCTTCTTCATTCCCTGTGAATAATCCTTCAGCGGCCTCTTGCGGGCGTCCCATATGTTGAACTTCCTTAGTAGTGTTTCTGCCTTTGCCTCGGCCTCCTTTGGCGGTATCCCATAGAAGCCTGCATAATATTTCAGAAGCTGGACTGATTTACCGGTAGGTTCGAAGTTTGGGAGCTCGGGAACCCATCCAATGTGTTTGGATGCAGCAACTTTTTCCCTGACGATATCCTTTCCGTTGACCAGAACCTTTCCGCCAGTGGGAAAGATGATACCGCAGACGATTCTTATTGTTGTGGTCTTTCCGGCTCCATTCAGACCGGCAAATCCCATTATTTCACCATCATTTATCTCCAGACTGAGATTCCTGACAGCAGGGGGCTGGTTCCGCGAATACTGTTTTGTAAGATCGGTGATCTGAATCATTCACTGCTCCATGTTTATACTATATAAATAATTTGACATAAAATATAACATGTTTCTAATATCCTGCTAATAATATCATCCAGCCATGACAGGAAAACTCATAATACCTATGATAACGCCCTTCAGGAATAACCATCTTGACAGGGACGTCCTTGACGCATTTATGGTATATGCAGCAGAAAACGGTTTCAGCGGACTTTTTGCGGGAAGTTCCACAGGCGGGATGGCCTCCCTTTCCTTCGAGCAGCACCAGGAATTTCTCCAGTGGGCGCTTGAATTAAACCATGGGCTTGACATGTTTGCCGGCATAACGAGAAGCAGTCTGGTAGAGACCATTGAGATGGGAAGGATAGCGGCTGACCTTGGATATGGCAAACTTGTCGCCATCAATCCATACTACCACAAATACAGTCAGGATTCAATAGTAAGATTCTACGATTCCATACTGGACGCTTTTGATCTTGATGTTTATGCTTACAACAATCCATCCCTGAGCGGAACAGAAATACTGCCTCAGACAGTTTCTAGAATCAGGAAGGAACATGACAACCTTAAGGGCATCAAGGACAGTGGGAATAACCTTGATAAATTTTCTGAATTCCTGAAGATCCCAGGGCTTACCGTATATCAGGGCAAGGATTCACTCCTCCTTGATTCACTGAAAATGGGAGCTTCAGGTGGAGTGTGCTCATCAGCTAATTTCTGCCTGAACACGCTGAAAATTGTGCAGGGATCGTCTGATGCCAGCAGCATACAGGAAAAAACTGTACGCCTAATGGGAATTCTGGCCAGATACGAGACACCGGGAATCCAGAACTATCTCTTCAGGAAACTGATAATGAAAGAGAAGTCTCCAAAGCATTACGTGAATATGCCCTTCGGAGACATAACTGAGCCCCCATCAGATGAACAGGTCCTGGATCTTGTCCTGCTGAAGTGATGAACAATTCATTTATCTGAGAAAGACATGAACCGTCAATGAAAGTAAACATTGACGGCGAGTTGAAGCACCTGTTTGCAGTTTGGTACGAAAATGATGTGGTCAAGCTTATCGATCAGAGAAAGTTGCCTGAAAAAATAGAGGTTTTCGAGGCAAAGAACAGCGATGATATTGCCTACGCAATAAAGGACATGGTGGTCAGAGGTGCACCTGCAATTGGTGTCACTGCCGCTTTCGGGCTTGCCATGGCCAAGAAAAACAAGGAAGACATGGAGGAAGCCGTAAAGAAGATAGGAGCGACAAGACCAACTGCATTTGATCTCTTCAAGGCCATAAATTACATGAAGGCTAACAATTTTGATCTGGGTGCAGCCAGAAGATATTCCACGGAGATCAGCGGCAGAAGCAAGAAAATTGGCGAATTCGGCAACGAGCTTATAGGTAACGGCAGCAGGATCCTTACGCACTGCAATGCCGGTGCACTGGCCGTGGTTGACTGGGGAACGGCCCTGGCCCCCATGAGGATCGCACACAACCAGGGGAAGAACATTTTTGTTTTTGTTGATGAAACCCGGCCAAGACTGCAGGGCGCGAAACTTACTGCATGGGAGCTTGGTCAGGAGGGAATCGACCATGCAATTATCGCAGATAATGCAGCAGGCTTCTACATGAGGAGGAAGGAGGTAGATCTTGTTATTGTTGGAGCAGACAGGATATCTGCCAACGGAGATTTCGCAAATAAAATAGGCACATATGAGAAGGCTGTACTTGCACACGAGAATAAGATACCGTTCTATGTTGCAGCCCCTGGAAGTACCTTTGATTTCTCAATATCCAACGGTGACGGCATTCCCATTGAGGAAAGGGGAGAGGGGGAGGTTCTCATCGTGAACGGCAAGAATCTTGGTCCTGCCGCCAGCCATGCTAGGAACCCTGCCTTTGACGTCACCCCCAACAAATATGTGACAGCGTTCATAACAGAGTATGGAATATTCAGGCCCGAGGATTTGGGACGGATGAAAAGCCTAATGGAAAAGGACCTGTTCATGAAGGATGTGCCATCCAGCACGGCATGAACAAGCTGATGAAGGGAGTGTCTCATTGACGGAAGATGCAAAGGTTACGCCCTGGGAGGTTTCAGGCAATCTTGGTGACACTGATTACTCAAAGATAGCGGACAGGTTCGGCGCCAGGATAATTGACACTGCCATGAAGGAAAGAATCGCCAACTATACTGGAGATCTCCATCCGTTCCTGCGTTACGACGTATTCTTTGCGCACAGAGACCTGGATATGATCCTTGATGCGTATTCCAGAGGAGATGGTTTTTACCTGTACACTGGAAGAGGTCCATCCGGGAAGATGCATCTTGGCCATCTGCTTCCCTTCATGTTTACCAAGTGGCTGCAGGAGAAGTTTAACGTTGATCTCATAATACAGATCACAGATGACGAGAAGTTCCTGTTCCGGGATCTGAATTCCGGTGACCTAGCCAAATATACCAACGATAACATACTTGACATTCTTAGCCTTGGCTTCAGTCCGGAGAAAACCCACATAATGGTGGATACCCTGAATTCAGGCCTCCTTTATAACAACGCAATCAAGGTGGCCCGCCACATAAATGTCTCGCTGGCTAAATCAGTATTTGGATTTGATGACAGCGACAATGTGGGGAAATACTTCTTCACCAGCATTCAGGCTGTGCCGTCTTTCATCCTTTCTGAGATACTGGGGCGCACCATAAGATGCCTCATACCCTATGCAATCGACCAGGATCCTCACTTTAAGGTGGCCAGAGACGTCATGCCAAAGATAGGTTATGAGAAGCCATCATCAATAATATCAAAGTTCATTCCTTCCCTGAAAGGAAGCGGAAAAATGTCGTCTTCCGATACCACAACTGGCATTTATCTTGATGACGACAGGAAAACCGTAAGGAAGAAACTCATGAAATATGCGTTTTCAGGTGGAAGAGATACCGCTGAGGAGCAGAGAAAATATGGCGCAAATCCTGACATAGACTTCTCATTCAACGTTTTCAGGCTCCTGGAGAATGATCCATCTGTTGTATCCAGGATTTATGAAGAATACAGAACAGGGCAGCTGCTGAGCGGAGAAATGAAAGCCATGACTGCTGACAGGATAAGCAACCTTCTGGAAGAGCTATCGGTTAACAGGGAGAAGGTGAAGGACAGTATTGGGGACTACATGTTCAGCCCTGACAGATTCCGTTGAACGGTACATACGATCTGTGGAAACTGCGCCTCAATACATGATTATGATTACAAATGAAGTCCTGCATTAAGGGTACCTTATGCATTTATTGACCAGTGGATTGAACCCTGTCCATGAATCTGCACCATGGCACACATTCCCTGAATTGCCCATAAACATACAAAACAAATAATATATACCCCCAATGACCGTGAAATTGCGGAATGTGGAGATCATTACGGCGACTTCGACGCTCAGGGGACTGGCCTATTCTTCAATCTGGGTCTACAGTTCCATCTATCTCCACGTTTCTCTTCATCTTTCCCTTGTCTATGTTGGGGCAATTTTTGCCATAGGTGGAGCCATCTCAGGATTGGTTCAGATTTATGACGGGATAGTCTCTGACAGAATTGGGTACAAGGTAACCGTTATACTTTCACTGGGAATTGTTTCTCTTATTTACCTTCTCGCCACAGCAGCTCCGGAACTCCTCCTGTCATCTCTGGAGTTCCCCGGAATTCTGATTGCACTCATGTTCGGGAATTCCCTGCAGGCACCAGCAGCAAATGCAATTGTATCTCTATCCAGTGATTTCAAGCTCAAAGGCTTTTCCATGCTCAGGGTTGGCAGCAATATAGGATGGGGGTTGGGCCCGGCAATTGGTGGCTTTGTACTTTCATATTACTCATTCTCTTCACTTTTCA
>DAJC01000016.1:35314-67527 GCA_002498845.1 Thermoplasmatales archaeon UBA509
ACGCTTTCCAATTATGCAAGGATTATACGGGGGCTTCCATACTATGAACTTGGAATAGTTTACCTCACAAACGGCATTTTTGTGGTTGTCTCGCAGCCATTCATATTCCGCATTTCGAGGAAGATCGGGAATTTTATATCCTATGGCCTGGGCACGCTGATCTATTCTGCCGGATTTTTCAGTTACGCCTTTGACCACGGAATTGTATCCTTTGTCGTTTCCACTGTTATCCTGACCATTGGAGAAGATTTTGCCTTTCCTACCGGCGTCACGATGATATCCAATGTCTCCAAGCCAGAGAACATCGGAAAGAACATGGGCTTATACAACGCGTTCCTCTCGGCTGGGCGGGCAGTGGGTCCGCTTCTGGGCGGCACTGTATACTCCCTAACCACAGACCCTGTGTTCCTCTGGTTCTACACTACACTTTCCGGCTTTGCAAGCCTGGCGATTTTCCTGGGTATTTTCACAAAAAACCGGGCTGCTCTAGATCAGCGATGACCATAGATTCTAAAAGCACTGAAAGCCATTCTTGCCAAAATGATTTTATAGATCCGTGATATGTAGTGTTCGTGACGGCCAGAGCGGCAGGGTCACACCCGGTCTCATTCCGAACCCGATGGTAAAGCCTGCCACGTTTCGCACGTGTACTATCTTCCGCGAGGGGATGGGAAATGCGATTCGCTGTCATATCTTCTTATTAATTGTATTTCATTTTCGATTAAGCAATGATAAACGATGGATTTATGCTGGCTGTTTTTCTGGCACCATCAGGACTAAACGTATGGCTATTATTGCAAATATAAGCCCAATTGTGGAGCCGATATCCCAGATTGTTCCATCAGACGCTCCGAATGGATACTGCAATATACCCAGCTGGTTGAGATATGTTGCAACAAATGATATGATGATGGCTCCCATAATGAGTCTTTTCAGAAACGGAGTTGAAACCATATTGTAAACATGAAAATTTAATAAATGAATTTTTTCATTAACAGAAGGGAGGGAGTTATCTAAAATTTTCTCCAAGCGGTTTATTGAAAAGGGCTTCCATCACGTATAAACAGGTTGCCAAAGCACTGTTGCTTGATCAGGCCGATTCCTCGGAATCCGCACTTCCAGCATACCTTACCAGGTATACTCCCATGAGAACTATTAGCGCCACAATAACTGAAAGGGAAGCTATTAAAGAGAATGATGCCAGATCTATAAACTGCCCGAAAAGGATTATGTTGAGGACCATTATGAAGAGTTCAGTATAACCCGCTGAATCAGAAGCCATGGCTGACACTCCAAGAAGCGCAATGGCCACTGTGGCAAATGAAAGCAGGATGCCATATCCCGTCTGCCCGATCCCGAATATCACAATAAAACCATTGATTATGCCAAGAAATGCGCCGTCAATTAGAAGTTGCATCTCAAACTTCCTGAGACTGGTATCATCATCTGCATCCTCTCCGAAAATTCCCCGGCCAGCAAGAGCTCTGGAAAGAATGCTTGCTGTATAGAGCAGCGTGGGGAATATGAAGATGATTCTCAGCAGAATCGTAAATATCAGTTTTTTAATATAATTACTAACTACTTAATTTCTGCTGCTGAATTCATCATGAAACGAAATCAATTGGAAAGAAAACGTAGTTAGGTAATGCTAATAGTTAAGTATAGCTAAGTAATTTACCTCCCTATGACTTCAATGCCAAAACCGGAAGGAGACATGAGTGAGAAAGCCGGAACAGGAAATGCTCTTTTCCATTCCCTGAGGTCCGTCATGGAAGAATTCATGTTCCTTCAGGTTGAGATTACGCGATCATCAGGACTGATGGTCTACCAGTATGCTCTGATGCGATATCTCAGAGCCAATGGCCCTCAGAGGCTCACTGATCTTTCCAGATTTCTCCATGTCAGGAATCCCACAGTTACGGGCATTATAGACACACTTCAGAACAGGGAGCTTGTATCCAGGGAGGATGATCCGGCGGACAGGCGTGCTTCAAGAGTCTTTCTCAATCCCCAGGGAATCGCCCTGCTGGATGAGATCGAAGAAAAAATTATTTCCAGCGTAAGTGAGGCCATAGCCGGCATTGATGAATCATCAGCAGCAAGGATGTGCGCTTTCCTTGACAGGATTGCATCATCCCTGAGAGCGTCCGCAGAAGATGAAATAAGAGGAAGTGAGAACAAATGCCATTAGATAATGAAGATGACAGACTGAATTATGTTTCAAACGAGGATTTCGATGCAAAGTACTCACGCAAAGTCATGCTGATACTTGCAGGACTTGTCCTGATTGTTATGTACATCGAAGGAATGCTGACGCCTTCACTGCACAGCATAGCCCTGGCGTTCAATGTCACATCGGCACAGGTGAGCCTTCTGCTCTCCGCCTACCTGGTTGGAGGCGTTGCCATGACCCCGATTATGGGAAAGCTCGGTGACATATACGGCAAGAAGAAGATTCTGTCAGTGGTGCTTCTGGTCTATGCCGTTGCCGTGTCAGTCACAGGATTTTCGCCAAATTTCACATTCATGGTTATTTCCAGGACTATCCAGGGTATCGGACTGACAATAATGCCACTTGGAATGAGCCTCATGAGGGAGGAATTCCCCAAGGACATGGTGCCCAGGGCGCAGGCCCTCATAAGTGCCATGTTCGGAGCAGGGTTTGCTGTGAGCCTTCCACTGGGGTCACTGGTGTCAAATGACTTCGGCTGGAGGATGACATATCACACGGCCATACCATTTGTACTTGCACTTGCCATAACAACAATGATAGTGGTAAGAGAATCAAGGTTCAGGAGGCCAGATACAAAGATAGACTATATCGGTGCTTCGCTTCTTGCAGCTTCCCTTGCACTGTTCGTCTTTGCCCTGTCTGAGGCGCCAAGCTGGGGATGGACTTCATTGGGTACGCTTTCAATGATTGCCTCCGGTGCCGTACTCATCATACCCCTGACACTCTTCGAAAGGCGCTATTCAAGGATGGGCGGGGAGCCCATACTGGACTTCAGGCTTCTGTCCTACCGGAACGTAATGGTCGCAAACATTGTCCTTTCCATATCAGGTATGGGCATGTTCCTTGCAATGCAGGCCCTCACATACAGGTTTGAGCTCCCGAGTCCTTCTGGGTATGGAAAATCAATCCTGTACACGGGAATATCACTTGTTCCGTTTGCCATAGGCATGCTTGTTTTCGCCCCAATAACAGGTAGGCTCGTATCCAGGATGGGCGTGAAGCCTCTGGCAATCATTGGCTCCGTAATATCAGGGGCAGGCTTCATCCTGGAATCCATATTCCATTCCTATGATCAGATGCTCATGTTCGAGTTTGTCACTGGCGGTGGGCTTTCAATAATGAATGCCTCACTGATAAATCTCATAGTGCTCACAGTAAACCCCCGGGACATGGGACTTGCAACAGCCATGAACGGCACTTTCCGGAATGTTGGGAGCAGTATAGGCGCACCCATAGCCGGATCCATAATGGCAACCGTCTCCGCACTGTATCTTGTTGGAAACAGTCCAACCGGCCCTGTATATGTATCAATGCCCACATCCAGTGCGTTCGCTTACATATTCCTGATTGCGGGAGCTGCCTTTGCAGTGGCTGCCATTCTGTCGCTGCTTGCCAGGGAAGTTCTAGGTTCCAGAGCTGGATCCAGATCCGCCAGGAGGCCTGCCGTTAATGAGGTGGAGGCAAAAACTATGGATAAATTGTGATTATTTTAATAGGATGAACAAATTTTGACTTAATGAGGTATGTCATAGTCACCAGCAGATGCCCCGTGAGCCATGACCGCTCTGGGGGCCGCGAAACCCTGCGCCGGAATGTGGGTGGCGTGGTTACTGCCCTGCATCAGGCCATGAAGGCAAACGGAGGTGTTTGGATCTGCTGGGGCGATGGCAATGCCGACATGAATTATCCGGTGGAAGACTATGAGGGATATACTGTTGCAAGGATATTCCTGAACCGAAATGAGAAGCATGGTTTCTATGATGAATATTCCAACGGCACCTTATGGCCTCTTTTCCATTATTTCAGGGAACGCGTAAGGTACGTTGAAGATTCGTTTGAGACATACAGTGCAGTGAACAGAAAATTTGCAGAGGCCGTAGCAAAGTATATGGATAACGATTCGGTGATCTGGGTTCATGACTACCAGCTCAGCCTTGTTCCTGAGTTCGTAAGGAAACTGGGGATTGGCAATTTCATCATATTCACCTGGCACATACCGTGGGTTTCCAGCGAATTCTTCAACATTCTTCCGCAGGCAAAGGAAATTGTGGACAGCATTACCCAGGCTGACATGATAACATTTCATACAGAGCTTTACCGGAAGAACTTCAGGGAGTCGTGCGAAAGGCTCTCCCAGCCTGACTTCAATGTGGATGACCGGACCTCAGCATACTCCCTGGGCATTGATTCGGATTATTATTCCAGGGTCGATGAACCCGTGAATCCACTTGAGAACCTCCAGAAGAATGGCAAAGTCATATTCTCAATTGACAGGCTTGACTACACCAAAGGGCTCATAAACCGCGTGCTGTCTGTTGAGAAGGTCCTGAAGAAATATCCTGATACAAGGGGGCGATTCCATTATGTTATGATGGTTACTCCAAGCAGGACATCTGTCTCCGAATACATAAGGATGAAACGCGACCTGGAAATGGAGATCGGCAGGATAAACGGTTCCCATGGCGATATAAAGTGGCAGCCCATAATTTATATGTACAGCAAAATATCGGACAGGGTCCTGCTGTCCTATTACCGTTATGCCGATATTGCCCTCATCACGCCTGTGATGGATGGCCTGAACCTGGTGAGCAAGGAGTTCGTTGCTGCATCCCGTCAGGGAATCCTTATACTGTCCGAGTTTGCCGGGGCTGCATTCAACCTCCCGCAGGCCCTTATTGTAAACCCCAACGATATCAGTGCAATGGCCGATACAATATACACTGCCATGAATATGGATAAGGGCGAAATTGCCAGAAGGCTTGAGGCCATGAAGACATCCGTTACAAGAAGAAACCTCAAATGGTGGATAGACGCAATCGAAAAGCGTGCGAAGACCCTGATGGCAAACAGGAAGGTGTTCAATGCCCCTGGACAGTGACCTCATAAGGGAGGCCCGTGGTCTTCCTCGTGGATCACCCATCTTCCTTGACTATGATGGTACACTGGTGCCTCTGTCCACGGATCCGGAAACAACCTTCCCTGATGATGATGTCCTATGGATAATGGACCGGCTGTCAGGGAAATATCAGGTCTATGTCGCCACAGGAAGATCAATTCCTGAGATCACAAGATTCCTGGACAGCAGGTATAATTTCATTGCGCTCCACGGAGCGATTCTGAAGCCAAAGGATGGGCAGCCGGAGTATGTAACTGATGCAGGGGAATATATCAGGAAATGTGACGCCATTTACGCCGGGAGAGATGATTTCTTCAGGAGATACCCTGGACTCAAGATGACAAACAAACAGGGAGGGTTGGTTTTCATAATGTGGGGGCTCGATGAGAAAGCCATGTCATCACTTGTGGAGGAAGTGTCCATGCTTGCCTCACAGACGGGAATGGATCTTTACAGAGGAAAGAGAATAGTTGAGCTCCGTATCCCGGGAGTTAACAAGGGAATTACCATAAGGGGGGTCAGGAACGGGGCGCCTGCCCTCATAGCTGGAGATGATGCAACAGACGAGGATTCGTTCCTTGACAACCCCGATGCCATCACAGTTAAAGTTGGGGACGGCGACACAGCCGCAAGGTTTCGCGTCAGGGACGTGGCTGAATTCAGGGTACTCCTGAAGGCAATGTCAGAATCCTGATATATCATACATGTCCTTCCGCCTCTGTTTTATCAGTGGTACATCCACTGAGTATTTTTCCGGCAGAGACATGTCCAGATCCACCGTGAGTATGCCTTCTTGGTTATCCAGCTCCCCCAGAACGTCCCCATAGGGACTCACTGCCATTGTATGGCCTGTGAAATCCTTTCCGCACTGTGCGGATGCCAGCACAAATGAGCCATTTTCAATGGCCCTTGCCCTGAGCAGTGTGCGCCATGTCTCCAGTTTTCTCTCTCCGACAAACCACCCTGCCTGGTATGATATAATGGATGCGTCCTTGAGGCGTATGAGCCTGGCGGGCTCTGGGAACCTGAGATCATAGCATATCTGAAGCCCCATGCGGGCATGCGGCACTGCAAAGGCAGAGGGACTTATGTTGCCCTGCTGGTAACAGGAGCTCTCCCTGTGCCCGTACGCATCGAACAGGTGCAGTTTCCTGTATTTCCCGGAAACTATCCCCAGATCGTTCACCACAATGGATGTGTTATATGGTCTGATGCCTGTGCCGGCATATTCAACAATATTGAGAACCATGGTCAGCTTCCCCTTTGTGGATGCAGTCATGGCGGTAACGAAATTTCCGTCAGTTGGCTCCGCTGCTGCAGCTGTTGTTTCCGGAACAGAGTAATCGGGAAGGAACATCTGGTATTCCGGGAATATTGCAAGCTCTGCCCCCTCCTCCATTGCTTCTCCCAGCAGCTGCAGGGACTTCTGCAGGTTTGCCTCCTTGTCTCCCCTGCTTTCCATCTGTATAAGTGATACCTTCATTTTCACCACCTGTTTCCGTTAATCTGCGACAGCTTTTCCGGCAGATATGTGGACGTGACATAGTTCAGGCCGTATTTTGCTAGAGCCTGCTGCTCTGCCTTCTTTCCTATGCGCAGCATGGTTTCTATCTCATCCCTCCACATCTCTGAATTGAATCTCGGGTCCTTGAGTTCTGCATTCAGTGCCGCAATGTCCTTGTCGTTGAGCTTGTCCGTTGGGAGATCGTAATTCAGTATGTCGGATGCGGTCACGCCGATAAACTCTGCTGTAGGGACAGCCAGGTAATGTGATATGTGGGCAGTCTTAATGGCACCGTAAGCTATGGATGCATATATCCTGAATGACCACGGATCCCCATCTGTGAACACCACAACAGGAACGCCCCTTTCCTCGTTTATCCTCTTGAGAAGGCGCCTTGTGCTCCGGGCCGGCTGCCCCTTGAGATGTACAAGCAGGCACCGGTTGCTCTCATCAAACCCGTTTTCCACCAGTCTGTCGAACATACCTCCCGTCTCTATTGCAAGGATGAAATCCGCGTCTACATCCTTGATGTGGAACTTGTCGTCCTCAACCGAATATGGAATAGAGTAACCGCTGTCCCCCACATCATCCTTGCAGTTTATCTTCTTGAATTCGCCTTTCCTTGTCTTTTCCTCGACCGTGATGTTGCCAATTATGCTGGCCCCGTTCTCTTCAGGGCGCAGCCTGAAGTCCTCCCTGAGCAGGGCACTGATGACCTCCAGATCCTCTGCCATCAGGTTCGATTCGTCCTGAGTGTGGAACTTTCCCAGGTTCCATCCCTCGGAGATGTAGTACATTTCCCTAAGTGTTGACGATTTCCCCTCCTGCAGCATCTCCCTGATGAAGTCTATCATGTACAGGATTTTCACCATGTATTCCGCCCCGTCCGTTGTCCTGCCTGAACGGGTCACCTGGGATTCCCCGTATTTCCATACTGAAAGCATGGGATCAAGAACAATGTTGTCCCTGTTCCTTGAGGGCATGGATATCTCAGGCACCTCGCCGCTCACAAGGTAGTCGTATATCCTTGACGCTATGCCCTCAAGGGATGATTTCACCTCACCAGGCATTACTGGTCACCCTTCTCATCATCTGCGGAATCTATGATGCTGATGCTTTCCATTCCATAATCTGCAGGCAGCGGATCGGCGCCCTGTACATGCACAGGATCAATGCCGGTGAAGTAAAATGCGGTTCCGGGATACTCCTGCGGAACGTTTGACAGAGGAATGCTGAATTCTACCTCCAGGGATGGCTGGAGGTCCGAAATGTCCCACACCATATCATCGCCATCATAATAGGCCACAGGTGGGTCTGCGTAAAGCTTCATGTTTACGGGATGACGTGTGTAATTGATAACCTTCACCTTTGACAGTGTCCTGTCGCCATCATGGATGATGTCCTCAGTGACAAAGACAACGTTGGCGATCTTGGAAATCACGCTGTCCAGTGGAGGAAGATCCTTTCCAAGTATGACGGATGATTTCCTGCCGATCTCGGGGATGAGCAGGCTCACAAGCCTGAATTTCTCATAAACCTTCTTCCTGCGGTCCTTCTTTCCAAGGAATGACTTCACGCTCCTTCCCAGCGACTTCAGCGCCATTGTGACCTCTGCTGTTATCTCATCAACTGAGGCTATGGCTTCCTTGGATTCCGAAGTGAACGGGATTCTTATGCCGTACACATGGACGAAGATCACAGCAGGCCCGAAGGGTATTCCCTGGCCGCTTTTCTGATCGAGGCCATATGGCCTCCAGTCCATTTCCTGCACGGCCCTGGTGATGGCACACGCTCCTGCCTGGTACAGCAGTGGCACCTTGTTCGCAAACCTGACTACCCTCACGGGTTCATCGGACCTGAGATCGCCTCCGTAGACTAGGCCTGCTTCAACCGCAAATGGGTTGCCGTTGTGTATTGATATGGGCCTGACAACAGGCTTCGAGTAATGTGATGGCCTGCTCTCGCCATAAACGTTCTTCAGCCCCTTGATGATAAATTCATGGCCAAGGGGTGACAGGCAATCAGTTGGAGGCGGCATGAGCTTGACCTGGCTAAAGGCGTCCCTGAGCTTCCTCACCTGTTCAAGCGTGATCTCTGATGGTTTCTCTTCTGGCCTGATGCCGGATTTCTGCAGGATCTCCTGGGCTATCCTGTCGCTCACCCTGTTGAAATCACCCTTGAGGAATTCCATCATTGTCTCTGCATGTGTGGACCTGCTCATGGAATTTATTTCCCCGATCTCCAGCCCCAAAGGATGCGGTTTGATGGCTGTTCCGGGTTTTGAAGGCGTTTCAATAACGCGCCTTATTTCCAGCGTCCTTCCGTCTGGATCGGTGAAGGAGAAGTTTGCGTTTGGGTTGGCCACTGCCGTTTCCCTGATATACTCCCATACGGACTGCCTCCCTGTCTGGTACTTCGCCCTTGCTGGTATTGCCACAACAGTCCCGCTGGTCACATCCCATATGACCGGCCTTTCATAATTGATCTGTGCCCTGTTCTCCTTCACATTTATGCCAAGTTCAAACTCGTATGCAACATCATCCTGGGCTCTCTTTGTTTTGATGTACGCAGGCCTGGCCGTGGTGATCTGCCCATAGAGGATGGCTGCAGTGATGCCTATGCCCTGCTGGCCCCTGGACTGCTTGAAGGAATGGAACCTTGATCCGTACAGAAGCTTCCCGAACACGTCAGGAACCTGTTTTCTTTCGATGCCTGGGCCGTTGTCCTCCACAGTGATCAGGTACTCATCATCGTTCTGCTTTGCAATTGTCACCTTTATGTCCGGCAGAATCTGGTATTCCTCGCAGGCATCCAGAGAGTTGTCCAGTGCCTCCTTTACAATCATGAATAACGATTTCTGCGGGGAATCAAAACCGAGTATATGCCTGTTCTTTTCAAAAAATTCAGAAATGGAAGCTTCCCTGAAGTCGGATATGGTAGATTTCCTTGAAGCCATCATCTGAAAATGTTCACTTGCCTTAAATTACTTTGCCGGGGAAACTATCTGTATTCCCGTAGGCATTGACTCACCTGAGGTGCACGGAAATGCTTTTCTGCCTTACAATCTTTTGAGCAATGAGGTTCCCATCTTCAGAGAGGAGAGGATGTCGGTTCCGTACTGGAATGCGGGATTATCCAAAGTAGCCCAGATCGTCTTTCTGGGTCACCTTGCCCTGCACATCCTCCTGCATCTTCTCCGTGATCTGCTCAATCTGTTTGCTTCTTTCCTCAAGGTCTGAAAGGTCGACTTCAAGGCTGAGAAGATTCACCAGGATCTTAACAACTTCCTTGGCTCCCTTTGGATCTGCAAAATACCCGGAAGTTTCTCCCATTAAACATGCTCCCTGCATGCTGAACAGCTCCTTTCCGAGACCAAGCATTACGCCCGCTGATCCCACGATGCCTCCGCCGGGCTCCCCCTTTGGAAACACAACGCCGCTGTCCGTAAGTGTCTTCACCAGGGATTCGTCAGTTACAGCGCCAAGGACACGTGGAATTTCAACAATCTTGCCTGTGCTGTATCCTCCAAGTGTATAGACCATGGAAACCTCCAGTTTTCTGGCCAGTTCAAGTATCTGATATGACATTTCATACTGTCCTTCCTGTGTGGTTCCCTGGAAATCCCCCACAAGTATGAGCAGGTCGCTCCTTCCCTTGAGCTTCTTGTAATAGAGAGTGTTCCTGACCAGCTTGACCACTCCGGTATCATCGATGAAAACCTGGGGTGGAAGGTACTGTGAATAGATATCCGCAAACTTCTCCATTTTCAGCTTTT
This sequence comes from Thermoplasmatales archaeon UBA509, assembly GCA_002498845.1. Classification (GTDB taxonomy): domain Archaea; phylum Thermoplasmatota; class Thermoplasmata; order Thermoplasmatales; family Thermoplasmataceae; genus UBA509. The sequence goes on from DAJC01000016.1 coordinate 45,723, forward strand.
CCACAAGATATTCTGCAGCTATCTTCCCCACGTTGCCTATTCCGGGAAGCCCCCCTATGAGGATCGGGCTTGCCAGCCTCGGCCTCTTATACTGATTGATTACTATTTTCTCCATGTTTATGTTCCTCCCCTGAATTTATCCTGAACCTCTGGAACCGGTCCACCGGTGAATACTTAGGCGGAAGAGCTACATCCGTCCTTTGCCCGCATACAGGGCATACTTCCTTCATGGTATAAGCGTTGCAGATGCGGCACTTTCTGATCAATGAATGCATACCGCTTTATCATTTCCTGACAAATTCGGCCACAACGCCGTTCTTCTTGGCATTGTCCATTATCCTCTGCACCACTCTTTTAAGAGTATCTTCGGCAGTCTTATAATCCTTGTCAGTTACAGTCACGATATATCGTGGAGCCCCGGCATACTGGATGCCAACGGTGGGCTCATCACCCGGATCTATTGTGGACTTGATCATCTGAATCCCGTTGGGCGCAAGAGAATATGCTTCTATGGTACCGCCAATTTTAACATAGGGAAGCACAACGTTTTCCCGGGCGATTTTCACAAAGACCGTTTTCCATTTCTCATTGATTTCCGGGAACCAGTTTTCGCTTGCTGATGCATCCTCGAACGCAGCATACAGATTGCCATACCTCTGCCTCAGTTCATCCGCAAATTCAGCTTCACATTCCTGTACGGATTTCTTCAGCTGCTTGGCAACTATCTCAAGAAGCTTGGAAGCTTTCTGCTCATTCTTCCATTCAGATATCTTCTCTCTCTTCTGGTGGTCATTGACCCTTTTCAGGGAAAGTTCAACGTTGCCCCTGTTTGTATCAATGCTCAGTACCTTGCACACCGTTTTCTGGCCTTCTCTCAGGTAATCCCTTATGTGTTTTACCCAGCCGGTGGCAACTTCAGCTATGTGGATAAAACCCTCATGCCCCGGATATTCTTCCAGCTTGGCCGTTGCTCCAAAATTCTTTACTTCCTTTATGGTTACGACCACAAGCTCTCCCGGTTCAGGAAGGTCTTTGCTCATTGCTGATCTCCGACAATATCCGCGGCCAGATCCAGCGTTCCGCCGGTTGGCCTTGCAAGGGTGGCGTTGCAGATGTGGCATACAACAACAGAGGATATCTTGGTGTATGTCACCTGCTCATTGCCGCAGTCCCTGCATTTTATCCTGATGAACTTGTTTCCTATGCTCTTGGGCTTTGCAAATCTGCTGTCCGCCATATCACTGAACCTCCACTATTTCCAGTTTCTTGGCCCTGAAGCTTGGAGGCGTAATTGCCTTTTTGCATGTCTGGCACCTGAATCTCAGAGCAAGTCTCTTGGTTGGCTTTTCCCGGCCCTCATACTTTGGCCTTGGAAAACCTCCGTATCCTGATGTGGCTCTGCGGAATCTCCTCTGTCCTGCCCTGAACTCACTGGCTTTCTTTTTCCTGACTCTTTCCACATCGTGAGGCGTATGCTTCTTGCAGGAAGGGCAGTACATCTTGATTACTTTAGGCATTTTCAATACTTTCACCTGTTGATTGGCAAGATCCTGAAACCCTGATGATTCATCATCTCCGGGATCTTGATATGCTCTCGCTGAATTAGAATGAGGAATATAAGTTTTCTTAAGCGAATAGAATTATGGTTACTGTTTCCCCATGCTATGCCGAAATGATCATTGGTGAATGTGAAGTTGAAATTTTTCCTTACTGAATTCCCGCCTCTTCCCTTGCCTTTGTGCCCGGGATAACTGCTAGAGACCATGTCCCATCGGCTTTCCTCACGTATCCGGTTTCATAATGCTGCATGGTGTCTCCGGCGTCCATCAATGAATCCAGTGGCAGCGTATTGTGCCATCCCCCGCCGAAAAGGCAGATTTCCCTGTGATCCGGGTAAACGACTACATCCTTGTCGTTTCTGGATGGATCTGACCAGATCTCAATGTCCAGAATCCTTACGGGGGAATCATGTGCGGCAAGGATCTGTGTAGAAAGATCCGGCCCGGTTGGCTTGGAAATGATGTCCCCTGGATTTATGGGGATTTCCCGGTCAGCGATCCGCGCCCTGCCGCTTCCAGATATCACAATGTAATGCTCTTCCCGTGCAGTGTGGCTGTGATGACGTGAATAGGTGTGCCCAGGTTCGATGTCATAAACTCTCATGAATGCATGGGAGAAACCGGTGAGTGGAGAGAGGTAGCTGCATCTGCTTCCACTGTCAGTTTCATAGAGGGCCAGCTGCGAGGCATCAAGCTTCCCGCCCGCCATTATGTTCTGGACCGGCGGAATCCACATCCTCTCTCCAGGATTTTCAGTTTCCCTTATGCCGGCAATGCCGCGGTACACCTGTATATCTGTGTCCCAGAATGAGCAGATCCTGACCAGATAGCTCCTGGCGGATTCTGTCAGTTCAGGGGCAATGATCCAGACGACCTTTCCATGATCCTTCCTCAAATACCCTGATCTGTTTGATAAATCTGCCCAGAGCCACTGCGTGAATCGGATCATGTTTTTCATGGATTCCATTTTGAAATCACCTATATTATCAGGATCGAAAAGCTTCCACGCAACATCACAACGTATGGCACCTGCAGGACGCACCTCTTTCGCTGGATTCTCCAGTATCTTTATGGTCATTCTTCGCAATTCCGGTTTGTATTATAATCATTTTCGGTTCAGGGAAATAGCACGTGTATGTTGATCAGAACTATGAACCGCAGTTCCTTTCCTTATGCCTGGTCCTGCTGCTTTAAAAGAATCAATCCAGCCCCGAAATTGTGAACCTACAAATAGTTAAATACGAACTATCAATTCAGCCGGGAATAGACATGCCTAAGCCACAGCCAAGTGCACTAAAACCAATGGACGTTCTCAGGGGATCCATAGAGAAGAACGTAATGGTGGATGTAAAGGGTAACAGGGGTTACTCCGGAATACTTGAAGGTTATGACGTTTACATGAACCTTGTCATAAGGAACGCCGGCGAGACCATCAGGGGAGAAACAAAGGGGGTCTTTGAGCGTATCCTTGTTCGCGGCGACAATGTAATATTTGTATCTCCATCAAAAGGTGATAATCAATGAGCAATGGAACAGCAGTAATGGGAAAGATGAACAACAAGAAGGTCCACGTTACATGCCGCAGATGTGGTCATCACACATACCACGTCAGGCAAAAGAGGTGCTCTCACTGTGGATTCCCAGCAGCAAGAATCAGATCCTATAGATGGGCTAAAGCCAAATGATCACTGCGCGGTAGTTGGTTACCGCGGTGATGATCAGGCATACCCGGTTCTTCTTGTATCTCTCAAGACCCTGCAACACCGGGGGCAGGAAAGTGCAGGCATTGCGACTTTTGTTAATTCCACCATAAATGTCCGCAAGGGCATGGGTCTTGTGTCAGAGGTCTTCAACGACAAATTGTCTGATTCGGATTCCTACCTTTCTGGAAATGTTGGAATAGGACACACCAGATATTCCACTGCTGGCACAAAGACCATGGAGAATGCCGGCCCATTTCTTGTGTCAAATTCCCTGGGCCACATAGCTCTGTCACATAACGGTGAGATCACAAATGCGGATGCCCTGAGGGAGGAGATGATGCGAATGGGACTCACCTTCCTGACATCATCGGACACAGAAGTGCTTCTAATGGAGCTGGCCAGGGACATTACTGCCTACGGAATACAGAACGGCATAAAGATCGCCATGGACAGGCTCAAGGGTGCTTATGCCGTTACAATGATGATAAATGACCGGCTCTTCGCCATAAGGGATCCGCTGGGCATCAGGCCGCTAGTTATGGGACGCTTTGGAGGCAACTTCATAGTTGCATCTGAAACCTGCGCACTTGACATACTTGGGGCAGCCAAGATCCGCGACGTGAAACCGGGAGAGGCCGTTGAGATCACCGAAAGGGGACCCGAGACAATTTTTGTCCGGCCAGCCCCACGGACAGCCCACTGCATGTTCGAATACGTATACTTTGCAAGGCCAGACAGCGTCATAGACAACGTTGAAGTTTTTGGATCAAGGATACGCCTTGGACGTGAGCTTGCCAGGGAACACCCTGTGGAGGCGGATGTGGTCATTCCCGTTCCTGATTCGGGAAGGGCACAGGCACTTGGATACTCCATGGAATCACATATACCCTACAGTGAGGGGCTCATAAAGAACAGGTTTTCTGACAGGACATTCATTATGCCTACCCAGGAAGCCAGAAAGAAGGCCATTGTGCTGAAACTCAACACCATTAAGTCCGAACTTCAGGGTAAGCGAGTTATTCTTGTGGATGACAGCATCGTGAGGGGAAACACCATGAAACACATTGTGGCACTCCTCAGGAATGCCGGCGCAGTTGAGGTCCATGTAAGGATTGGATCGCCCCCCATAGTTGCCCCATGCTACTTCGGGGTGGATATGAAAACAAGAGACCAGTTCCTGGCATCTGGAAAGGACATGGAAGAGATAAGAAAGGAGATAGGATCGGATTCACTTGGTTATGTGTCCATACAGGGCCTGGTGAGAAGCATAGGGAAGAACGAGAATTCACTGTGCCTTGGATGCCTCACGGGAGATTATCCGGCACCAACCCCGGAGAGGGCAAAAACATTAAGGCAGAAGGAACTGGAGAGCTTTTCCTCCTGACTATTTACGGTTCATTACTTCCCGAATCTGATCAAGCATTTTATCCGTGTCCAGCATTGCTCTGGAAAGGTCTGCCCTGCAGGCTATGGCAATTTTCCCGGCAATGACCCTTGCTGCACGCCCCCGCCTTCTGGCCGGTAGTGATGACATTCCCTTGTAGTGGAACAGGATGCCATGCTTCGGCGGCGGAGTCCCAGAAACAAAATGCTTGAAGAGAGCCTTTTCCGCCCCCAGCACCTGTATGCTGCTGGCTGGCATCAGGGCAAGGTTGCGGAGACTGCCCGCATGAAAGAGCAGTTCGGTTGCCAGATCCTCGCCTGCTATCCTGCATGTATTGGGCATAATGGTCCGGACCCGCTCTGACAGAAACTGTATCAGCGACGATCTCATGGCACACAGTCCTGTAACAGATGATGAAATCTGGGACATCATTGACGATATGTCCTCCGGGAGATCCAGTCCCTCAAGGTTCGTGAAGAACCGGCACGGATCATCGGAGTTGTAGTTGACTCCTGTTATGAGGCCGAATGTCATGACTTTCTCCAGGATCAGGTTTATTGATTTGTTTATCTCTGGTACAAGGGAATAGAACTTCCTGACGTACTGATCCTCCCGGAATTCCTTCTTCACCCTGTACTTTGCGTACTCTATCATGAGGGCTCTCAAATCTGGAAGATCTGGGCGGTCCACAACCTCTGCTTCAGGGATCTTACCGTTCCTCAGGTCATCAAATATCCTGCTGTAATCCTCTTCTATATTGCTGAAGACAGCGAATCCCATTGGCCTTGGGTATCCATACCACATGACTTTGCTGGCCTTATCTTTCCCTCTTCCTTCCATATGATCCCTTTCCCTGTGGTCGCCTGTCGTTCCTCATTGGGGGCCTGCGCCTCTGACCTCCGCCACTGTTATTCCGGTAAGTACTGGAAGGCCTGCGTGGCGGCTCCCGGATTACTGGAACTGCCGGGGCAGGCTTCTGATCAGGATTTTCCAGCAGTATCCTGTCAAAGTCAACAACCTTGAGATCCATTATTGAATCGTAATTGACAAGCATCTTGCCTGTCCCCACCAGCTCATTATCCTCGGTTACCACAGCAACCCGGTCCCCCTTCATGGGCTTACCTGTAATGGCCCTTATGCCGCCTGGAAAAAGATCTGAGCCGTGGGCTATGTTGGATAGAGTTGTACGCTTCACCACGATCTTCGGATCATTCCTGAAGAGTTCCAGCATGGGTATAATCATTCCCTGAAGCCTGGAAGGATCGCCATTCTTGCTCATGTACGCAGCATCTGACAGTTCCTGCAATGTGTGGATCATTGATTCATCGAATGGGCCTGTGGCAGTGCGTCTGAGTTCAGCCATCTGGGCACCAGGCCCAAGAACATAGCCAATGTCAATGCACAGGGTCCTTATGTAAGTGCCTGATTCACACTTTACCCTGTAGAGTACCAGACGATCCTGCACCTCCTTTATCTCAAGCTCATAAATCCTGCGGATTCTCAGGGCCCTTGCAACGGCCGATTTCATTGGGGGGAGCTGATATATCTCCCCCTTGAACTGGTCAAATGCAGCTTCAAGCTGGTCCCGGCCAAAATCTCCGTAGAGCCGCATTACTGTTACATATTCCTTGGGATATTCGTGGGCAACGTCGATGAGTTTAACGGCCTTGCCAATGGCCATTACCAGAACCCCAGTTGCGTTGGGATCAAGTGTGCCTATGTGGCCGACTTTCTCAACGTCCAGAATCTGCCTAACCCAGTAATCAACCTGGTGGCTTGTGGGGCCCTTTGGCTTGTCTATGACAACGAATCCGTCAATACTGTTTTCTCTGTTCTTCTCCGATGATTCGTTCATAAATCCTCTCTGCAACCTCTTGGGCAGTCAGTGTATCTGAACCTATAACCATGTCGTATATGCTGGTGTCGGAATAATCTATTCCATAATACTGGAGGTACCTCCTTGCCTCGGAGGCTTCCCTCTCCACCATCCTTTCCCTGAGATCCCTTTCGTCTCCCTCACGCTTCTTTATCCTTGCGTATCTGACATCAAGCGAGGCGTTGAGAAACACCTTGAATGCGGAAATGCCTGATCGGTGGCAGATCCATCCCGCAAGGCGCGATTCCACAACAACATCGTCATTATCCATCAGGAAAGATGCAATCATTGCATCCAGGTCACGATCAACTGCCTCATGGGTTTCGGCATAGACATTGAACTCTTCTACTGTCATGCCCATTGTTGAGGCTTTTTCCCTGAAAAAGTAACCACCAGAGAAAAATTTTAGCCCGAGCATCCCTGAGATGATGCGGCCTGCAGTGGATTTGCCACTGCCTATGGGGCCACTAATTGTGACTCTCATAGCGTTCCGATTTTTCCGCTTTCCTCAACTTGTGGCTGAAATCAAAGTACTTGATTATACTTGTTGCAAGGTATCCAAAAGCGGATGTGGCAAGTATATCTGCTATGAACCAGTACGGGAATGTCCACAAATGCGCTGTTGCTATGTTCACATTATAGTCCCATGGGAATGCTATAATCTGGTATGGCACCCTTGTGACAAAGTAATATATCCAGGCGAAGAGCAGCAAAGTGAATATTGTCAGGACCATCAACGGCTTCATCTGGTTCATGCTGAGCTGTGATTGCTCTATGGACATCTCCATCCTCATTTTCTGCATTTTCTGGACCTTGTCTTTCTGCTGGGACCTCATGGCCTGGGAATACACCTTGTTGAATGCCCTCATCCTGTTCTGGATTCTTCCCATCTGAATCCAGTCTGTGAAGAAATACCTTGGAATGGAAGTTATCAACCCAATGAAAATTGCCACAACTATGATGGTGAATATGGGCAACTGGTAATGGAATCCCAGGGTTGGGACAAGAACCACGCTCATGCCAACTCCAATATCGTTCCTTATTGTTCCGTTGAAGATCACGATAAGGGTGACTATGCTCACCATCATGTAGATCATCTGGAACCGCATCATCTTGCCCATGGCTGCCTGCTGGCTTTTTTCAACAGCGGGCCTGTTCATTGTTGTCTTCTGCTGCTCAGTCATGAGGCATCAATCTCCTGACTATATTCTCTGCTGCTATGTCAGGTTTTCCATCAATGTTCTGAATGAATGTTATTGTTGCCCCGGTATAGACTGAATAAGAGGCAGCATAGTAGCGGTTCACTTCCTGATGCTGCCTGATGTCTTCCTCATTATCACTGTCACGGCTTCTGGTGCTGTCGTGTTGTCGCCTGCTGAGTATCTGTGAAGGCAGGGCCTCAATGAGATAGTATGATGCAACTTTCAGCTCCCTCAGCACCCACTCCGGCAGACCCGGAAGGTATCCGTCGGGTGTCTTTATCGTCATGTGGGTATCAATGATCACATTATTCATCTTTCCAATAGCCGCTGAAGCCTTTTTCTGCAGGTTCATCTGTGTATCTACAGGTAATTTCCTCAGTTCGTCCCTGTCCCTCACCAAATTTATGTTTCTGGCCATTTCAAACATCAGGGTTCCGAAATTGATGATGTCGTAGTTTGTCCTGCTCTTAACTATATCGAGAATGGTGGATTTGCCAACTCCCGCAACACCGGATATAACTACTCTCAATTAACCACCCACGAAGAACTGCCTGATGACTGGATGCATCTCCATCAACTGTTCCCTGCCCATGGCCTCATAGAACTGTATAACTATGCCTACGGCCAGCAGAAGGCCTGTACCGCTGGTATCCCCCACCGTCCCTATGAGATTGGCTCCTGCAGCAAGTAACCCCACCACAGCACCGCTGAAAACGGTTATTGCTGGGATATATTTCTTCAAAACCCGCTCTATGACCTTGGGATCACGCCTGAATCCTGGAATCTGCATACCACTGGACATTATCTGCTTTGCAACAGCGGATGGCCCCATATTGGTTGTTTCAATCCAGAACTTTGCAAAGATCACGCTTGCTATGATCATGAAACCAAGGAACACCAGGACGTGAATTCCTTCCTGCCACGCGGTGTGCCCGAACAGCACGCTCTGTGCGGTACCCGGCTGAAGTATGGGAAACAGCCAGTCTGAAAGCCCGTTTGGCGAAAACAGGTAAAATGCCAGACCTCCGGTAGGAGTGGTCTGGGAGATATTCAGAGCAGTGACCTGTGCTGCAGAAGGATAAGCTCCAAGCAGTGGATTGTGCCCAAGCAGCGGAATATGGCTCAGTACAGGACTGTTCCAGAACAGCAGTGTCCACATTGATACATTGGCAAGAAGAGCAGTTGCAAGTATGACAGGTATATTTGAAGCATAGAGCAGCTGGAGAGGGTATCTTCCCCTTGCACCCCTGACCCGTTCATGGGCGATGGGAAGTTCAATCTTGCTACTCTGGAAATACGCAACTATGAAGAATATGAGCAGAGTCCCCAGCAGTGCAACTATGGGGTTTGGAGGCTCGAAGAGTATCTGTGGTATACCTGTGGATATGAGATATCCTGAGCTTGCGTGCGTGATTATGTAAAGAAGTTTCGGGATAGCCCCTGCCGGTGGATTTGTCAGTGAAAGTGATGAGGTCAGGGTGGAAGGCAGCCAGTTTATTGTTCCTGTGACGAGCTGCTGCGAAACCCCTGCCGCTATGAACAGTGATATTCCCGATCCTATGCCGTATTTGGAGACAACTTCATCCATGAGGAATACCAGGTAGGAACCGAAGAAAAGCTGTCCGACTATGATTGTCTGTGCAAGAAAATGCCCGTATCCGGGAGCAAATGCTGCCAGTGAGTTCACAAGGGCAGTATCCGGCACCAGATAACCGAAGGCCTGAGGAATTGCTTCAACAAATATCATCACTATTACAAGGAGCTTCTGGACACCCTGGTATATTGCCTTATCAGATGAATCCTGAAGATCTATGTTGAAAATCTTTGCTCCTGCGAAGAGCTGCATGACTATGCTGGCGGTAACTATTGGGCCTATTCCCAGGTCCATAAGAGAACCTTCAGCGCCTGCGAATATGGCCCTGAAGGAGGCGAACACGTCCACAGACTGGGTGGTGTTAAGCCCATACACGTAGATGTTCGTGAGGGCAAAATACAGGAGCACCACTGCAACTGTCCACAGCAGCTTGTATTTGAACTGCACGTGACCCTTGGCCTTCTTCACTGCGGGCAGCTTTGAAGTAAGATACTCAAGGCCGTACAGTTTACTTTGCTTTGGCCCAGCATAGCTGAAAATAAGATACGAAATGAAAAATACCGGCGCCACCAGTAGCGCCACTACGAATAACTTCAGAGGACCGTAATGGTCAAGCTCGCCAAATGCTGCAACAACTATGGCGTATACCGCAATAACGGGTATTGCTACGCCTTTATTCCTCTGAATGTCCGCCATCAGTCTCTACCGTAATGCCCTGAGATGAAAGCTTGCTTAATGCTTTTTCGGTTACCTTGCCGACTCTTATGGTAGATTTAATCCTGAAGTCCCCAGATCCCAGAAGCTTGGTATAACCAGCCGCGCCTAGATCCACGACCAGTTTTCCACCCTCTTCCTTTGCAAATCCCTGTGATCTGAAACTGTTCAGATTTGCATCGAGCTGATTGAGTGTCAAAGGTATTTCGTTATTGCCCTGATGGTGGCTTGTGAAACCGTGGACACCGAAATGGTCCCTATCGTTCTTCAGGAGCCAGACCCATCTATGCTTGCCAAGTCCTGCCATCCCGGAGCCGCCTTTCTTACCTTTTCCACGGCCGGATTTCATTCCACGACCGTAATGTCCGCCTCTCAGTTTCTTTGTCCTAGTTCTTACCATTTAGATCAACTCCTGATTTCAGCATGGCCAGGATAAGCCTGTTGATATCCTTGCCCCTGTAACCTGCAGATCCACCCTGTCCAACAGGTTTTCTGACAGCCTCGTATCCTCCCTTGGGAGGGTTAAGCCTTACCACCGGGACAATGTCACGGATATCCTTGAATTTGATTTTCCCCTGGTTTATTGCAGATGCGAGGTCCTTAAACGTCTCGTAACCTGAGATATCCTTCAGCTCTTCTTCCATCAAAGGGTTGTGCCCCTTGAGCTGAGCCCTGTATTTAAGAATCATCTCCACAGTTGCATCATCAACTTCACCCCAGGTAACATAGTCCTTGACTTTCTGCAGCATGCCCCTGTTCACATCGTTATCTTCAACAAGGACCATATGGTTGATCCTGTTCAGCCTCATGAGTTCGGCAGTTTTTGCTGCTGCCGGCCTTATGCCCGTTGTTCCTCTAATCCTTATTACTGCCAGCATTTGCTACACTCCCCACGTAAATAGGTGTACTGATCTTCAGAGACTGATTGACCTTCATCTTTGATGTCTGCCTCATTGCGTCAAAGGCCGCCAGGGCGTAATTGACCGTTGTCTTTGTGTGCCCATCGGCAAAACCCCATGCATCTTCAATTCCTGCCATTCTGAGTACTATCTTGGCAATATCGCCCACTGCCCTTCCAACACCCTGAGGTGCAGGCTTGAGCGTTACCTCAACTGATCCTGACTTTCCCTTTACCAGGAATGGCAGGGAATGTGCACGTCCGCATCCGCATTCCCACGAACCACATCCCCTGCGGATTTCCATGATGTTTAACTTGGCATTGTTAATTGCTTTCCTTATGGCAGGAGCAGCTTCCTTTGCCTTCCCCCGGCCGAGGCCTATGAATCCGTCCTCGTTTCCCACGACTGCAGTAACGGAATAATTCATTCGACGACCTGAGTCAGTCATCCTCTGTGCCCGCTCTATGTCTATGACCTCATCCTTTATCTCCGGAAGCAGGTAATCCACTATCTGGTATTCCTTCAGGGGCAGTTTTGTCCTCAGTGCCTCTGACATGGTTTTAATCTGTCCGGATGCAACCATCTTTCCCAGCTGTGTGGTTGGTATCCAGGTTTCCTCGCTCATATCTTTTCCTCCAGTAATTTCTTCATTTCGTCAATCTTTATGGCTGCACCGTTTTTAAGGTGCTTCCCGTTCAGCCTGTCCTTCTTGGGGAACACGGATGCTTCATGGGGCACCTTGACCCCGCCATCCACCACGCCTTTCAGGACAGCTGAAATTCTTCCGCCTTTGATTATGTTGTATCGCCCAGAATCCAGTATTGCATTCTTTACTTTCTTCTTCTTGCATTTCAGCCCAAGTGCATATCCAACCAGGTATGATACCGGAACGCTGTTCCCGTCAACCTCCAGTCCCAGCTTTTTCAGTGACTTTTCGGTGACAGTAGCAATGACAACGTCTCCTCCCTCCGAGTAATTCACAAGCTGCGCTGTCATGCCCTTATTTGATGGCCTGACCACCAGTCTTGGAAGACCGGACATCAGGAGCTTCAGTCTTTTGTGGTAGTTTGTAACTCCCTCTCTCCTTCTTTTCATCACACTGTACATCATTTCTGATCACCCAGATAACCCGAGGACTTCATGTGCTGCACCAGCTGAGCCCTTGAATGTATGTTCCCGCCCTTCACCTGGACGTAGAACTTCCTGAATGTCTTGGCATCAATCCTGTTGTCCTTCTTCATTGTCCTGAGTTCGTCCCTGAGTGCCCTGATGGTTTTAATCCATCTGTCCTTTCTTGGGAATCTTGCATATTTTGTTCCCTTGATTGAACCAGGCCCTCTTCTTCGTTCCTTTGACCTCTGGACCACCCTCTTCTTCAGGCGTGCATTTGAATTTCCCTTCTTCTGCTTCACCTGGATTACGTTTCTCCTTATGAGGTCCCTTATATCCTGCCTTGATGCTGCTTCCATGACCTGGTCTATGCTGTTGGTGTCAACCCATACCCTTGATAGCCCGGATTTGAATTCATCTGCTGCCAGTCTTCTGGCTGTGTTCAATTTCATGTTACTCCACCTCCGGGTTGAGTACTCTTATGTTCAGCTCTGCAGCCTTTTCCTCTATCATTTCTCTCTTCCTTGATCCGACTGATGCCCCGATCCTCGCTGCTTCACGCATGGGGTCAAGCTTCTCCAGATCTGATGGTGTGTAGACCATCTGTTCCCTGAAGCCTGATGGATGCAGGCCCCTTACGGAGGCTGCTGTCCTGAATCCTGCGTCAACAACCGGTGGCCTTCTGGCCTGGTGTTCTCTCTGCTTTGAATGCTTTCCTCTGGGTTTTCTCCAGGAATCGCCAAGCTTCTTGTATCTGAACCACTCCTGGCGCCTGAACTCAACTCTTCTCATGGCATCCCGGTTCTTCCTCTTCAGCATCTTTTTTTCAGTTTCTGTGAGTTTAGGTTTAATGTTACTCATACATCATCACTCCTTGAGAAGGTATATTCCGTCCTGGAATACCCTCAGATCGAATCCCTTTATCATGGTTGCCTTCTCAATGTTTGCAGCAGTGTGGCCCAGGTCCCTTTTGTCAATGCCGTTTATGAAAACCCTGTCACCTTTCACGCTTACTTTGGTGTTGCCCATTATAAGCGCCGTCCTTGGGGATCTCTCGCCCAGGAAATTCTCAATGAGTACGCTGTTTCCCTTAACTGAAACCCTCATTGGAAAATGGGTGTAGTCTATCTTCATCTCATACTCAAAGCCATTCAGCACTCCGGTTGCCATATTCTTTATCTCTGAGGCCCATGTTCCTGAGATACCTCTGTTCCTCCTGTTGTCCTTGCTGATGAGTATTCTTACCTTCTTCCCTTCGCTTTCTACTCGAACGTAATTGTCCCTGAACACGCGCCTGGTCTCGCCAAGCTTGCCCTTGACCGATATATCCCCGTCCTTGAGAGAAAGGGTAACGCCGGATGGAATCTCATATGTCCACGTTTCCTTCCATTCTATCATCTTTCAAACACCTCAATAAACATAAGCCAGGAGCTTTCCTCCAAGACCCTGTTCCCTTGCTTCTATGTGACTCATTACACCCTTTGTTGTGGTCAGTATGAGAATGCCAAAGTCCTGTGCAGGAAGATACCTTGCCTCATACTTGTCGAGATTGGCTTTCTTCACGGGCAGTCTCGGCTTTATCACACCACAGTTGTTTATGGTGTTGCTGAGAACTATCTTCAGCTTGCCGCCCCGATTCTCATCCACTACCTCGAAGCTCTTCAGGTAGTTGTAATCCTGCATAACCTTCAGCACCCTCCCGATAAGGTTTGCTGCCGGTTCTGCCTCTATCTCTCTCTTCCCAATTCTGGATGCGTTCTTTATGCTGTTAATTATATCATTAAGCGGATCGTGTCTCATTAATTCACCTCAACTGTACTTCCTGAAGCCCAGCGACGGGGCTGTTTCCCTGAAGCACTGCCTGCACAGTCTCAGACCGTACCTTCTGACCATGCCCCTCTTTCTGCCGCATCTTACGCAGCCTTCCTTGTGGCCGAATTTTCTCTTTGGTTCAAGTTTTACCTGTGACATTTGATCACCTTATAATATTGACCTTGAAGTTTTCCTCTAGGAACTTCATTGATTCTTCCTTAGAAATCTTCATTGTAGCTGGCAGGCCCTTGGATTCGATTCTCCTTCTTCGGACCCTGTAACCACCCTTTCTCTTGAGCACTACTGCGACATCCAGGCCGAATATCCCGATCTCAGGATCATATTTCATGCCCTCGAATTCTGTATAATCTGGAATTCCGAAGTATGCATTTCCCTGCTGATCAAACGAATAGCTCTGGATTTTGAAATCCCTGGCATAGAGTGCACGCTTGAGGAAATCTTCTGCATCCTTCTTCCTCAGGGTCACCTTTGTGCCTATCTGGAGACCTTTTCTTATGTTGAAATCTCTGACTGTCTTCTTTGCAGTGGTGAAAACAGGCTTGTGCTTCGTGAGCATCTCGACCACTCTTGCGGCCTTGTTGAGTCTTTCTCCTGCTGCGCCTGCACCGATGTTTACAACTACCTTGTCCAGTACGACCTGACGCATCTCATTTACAGTTTCAGCAGTAACTTCCTGCTTCTTTCTCGGCATTACTGCTCACCTCCAGGTAGATGGAAAGTGTACTTTGGACTTCCAACAACGAACGCGTAGTCCGATACGGTGGTAAAGCCCTCCTCGAAATGAATAAGGTTCTTTCCCGAGGATTCCTTTATCTCAATCTTCTTAATGGTGCCTATGGAACCCACGTGCTCTCCTCCGGTGAGGAAGGCCTTGTTCCCGGGTTGCATCTTGAGAACCTGGTCAATCTTCTTTTCGGGGAGTTTCATAAGAACCACGTCTCCTGTTGATATGCCCTTCTCTTCTGTTATCAGGTTCTCGCCGTCATTGAAGACCAGTTGAGTCTTCCCGCCGGTGACAGTAATCTTGTTTGTTACCTTCTTTGGTTTAAGGGTGCTGTTCTTCTCGTCTTCCGGGAGTACGATAAGCCTTCCCTTGTTGTCAAACAGTATCCTGTAGTACAGCTTCAGGGAATCTATGGATATCACATCCAGGAACCCAAGCGCGGTTCTCCTGTTTTTCACTACCTTCCCATCCACCTTCACCAGGCCGTTGTTCAGCATTCTGGTGATTTCTCTTTCCTTGTCACCGTGTTTAAGATAGTCCCTCATCACGATAAGCAGCGGCACTGAATCCTCCTTGCTGTGCCTTCCGCTTGTGGGGGTTGCAGCCCAGAAGTGTTCCTTCCTGGCTATCTTAACGGATCGTGATACCATGAGTCTCTTGGTTTTATTGATCATCTTTATCTTCCTCCTCATCCAGATCTTCTGGTGATTCATCATTGTCACTGGCAGGCTCATCTGCGCTTTCCTGCTCCTCAATTTGGGCTTCTGCAGGTGTGGTCTCCTCTGAACCCTCCTGTTCTGCTTCAACGGGCTCTGCTTTCTCCTCCTCAGGAGGCGCCAGCTCTTCAGGTGTTGGTTCCACTATGGAGATTTTCTTCAATTCAGCTATCTTCCTTATCCTGGAAAGTCTTTCCTGCCGGGAAAGGTCAAGCCTGGTTATTATGAGGTTGCTTGCATCCATGTAGAATTCCTTCTGTTTGCCATCTGCCTTTGCGATGGTTATTCCCTCAACTGAGATTCTGCCCGAGACATGGTCGATTCCTATGACCTTGCCACCTTCACCTTTCCTTGAGCCTGACTTGATCTTGACTATATCCCCCTTTGATACTGCAAAGGATCTGAGGCCATAGCGCTTCCTTAGTTCTGAGTTTAATGACACATTTATCTTGCTGAACATTTTTCACCTCAAACTATTGTGGAAGCGATGGCCGCTATCCTTGGCCATCTCTCTGCTGCTTCCCTGGCAACAGGTCCCTTTATCTCAGAACCCCGCACTTCTCCCTCCGGAGTAACAAGCACAGCTGCATTTTCGTCAAACTGTATCATGGTCCCATCAGGTCTTCTGTAGGGTCTTCTCTGCCGTATGACCACCGCATAGACAACTTTGCTTCTCATTTCTGGAGTTCCCTTCTTAACGCTTGCTATGAACATGTCGCCCACTCCTGCGGCCGGTATTCTGGATGCCACGCCATGGTAGGCTTTCACGTCAATGAGGCTGATTATTTTTGCCCCACTGTTATCAGAGCACGGCATCACGGCACCCAGTGGCAATCCTCTGTGCTGTCTTCCTGCTATACCCTTCATTGATTCACCTTTTCAACTACTACGAAGGAAATTGTCTTTCCCAGTTTCCTGCATTCTGCTATCTTCACCTGGTCTCCAGGCTGCAACTTAATGCAGTCCGGGACATGCGCATGGTATCTGGAGAATTTTGTCTCCTTCCTCTCGAACTTCTTTATGTATCTCTTGTATTCCTTAACCACTGTTGCACTCTTGATCATGGATGCAGATTCCACTATTCCAGTGATAACCTGCCCTCTGACCTTGAGTTCCCCATGGAAAGGACACTTCCTGTCATGACACTCTTCCTTTGGCGGAACAACATCAAGCCCAATATTGTTAGTAATGTTTATCACCTCTCCCGATTCGCAAATTCTTTGCTATTTTCCTGTAGTTTTTCAGACGCTCTTCAGGTCTCATCACAACAGCATCTCCAATGATGTTGAATGCCCTGGTGCCGTTTTCCATGCTGAATTCAGCTGTGGCCTTGGGTATCTGGATGATCCTCTTGACCTCGCTTATGGAGATCATTCTGGCGCTTTCTCTCACCACTGTGCCGGACTTGCCGACATTGTTAATGTTTGAATGCTTCACTACCTTCACCCTTAGACCGATGAAATCTGAAACATAATCGCTAATCATTTACACGACCTCAATCTTAAATCCCATATCTTCAAGATATTTTTTCACGGCGTTCCTGTGGTCTCCCTGCAGTTCAATGGTCTTTCCATCCTTCACTGTGCCACCAGAAGCAACCTTTTTCTTAAGTTCCTTGGCAATTTCCTGGATGTTTTCTGACTTAGGATCGATTCCGTCCACAATAGTGACGAACTTCCCGTATCTTCTTTTATCGACGGAAATTTTCAAAGTCTGGTTGTCTCTTGTAAACCCTTCCCATGGCTGCAGTTCCTTTGGCAATCCTGTGAAATTTTTGTCCTTCATTCGCTGGTAGCCTCCGATTCCAGGACGGTGTTTATCCTGGCTATCTGCCTCCTCAATGACCTGATTTTTCCAGGATTCGTAGGAGCACCGCCCATGGCAACTGATGCCCTCTCCTTAAGGAGAGATTCCTTGAGTGAATTGAGTCTCTCCTCAACTTCCTCTTTATTCATCTGTCTTAGCTGTTTCGCTCTTATTTCCATCTGCTTGTACCTCCACTTCCTTCTTGGGAACGGCCTTCATTTCTATGTGAATATCATCTGGAAGCCTGTAATCCTTCCTGAGCATCTTCACAGAAATTCCAATGATGCCCAGCTTCATCTTTGCAGCTGAGAACCCGACGTCCATACCGGCCCTTGCAGGCTCACCAGAATACTTTATTGATCCGAAAGTGAACTTCTGAGATCTGGCTCTTTCACCGGATATCTTGCCACCTATCCTTATCATTACGCCCCTTGCCCCGCTATCCATTACTCTTCTCAGTGAGGTGTTCCCGGCTTTTCTGTACGACCATCCCTTTTCCAGGGACAGGGCTATCTTCTTGGAGACGACCTGAGGGTTGAGATCAGGGTTATCGATTTCCTTCACTTCGATCTGGGGAGATTCCACCTTATACTTCTTTTCGAGTGTCTCTGTTATCTCCTGAACCTTGCTTCCCCGCCTTCCGATAACAAGGCCAGGCTTGTTGACGTATAGAGTGATGTTCGTGCCGAATGGCGTCCTCTTCATCTCCATTCCACCGAATCCCGCACTTTCCGTCTCTCTCCTGATGAATTCGGTCACCAGAAGCTTGTTTACAGTCGTCTGTATAAATTTTCTCTCCTTCATTCTGTGACCTCCTCTACCAGTATTTCTAGATTTATTAGATCCTTGAAGTTTGCACCGGCTCGTCCATAAGCCTTTGGTGTGAATTTCTTTATCATCCTGCCCTTGGATGCTGCTATGTGCTTTATGACTATTGAATCAGTGTCAAGGCTCTTGAATTCTGCATTTGATTCCACACTTGTGACTAGTTCAAGGAATGATTTTGCCGCCTTTACTGGATACCTGCCTGGACCCGATCCTTTCCGATGTGAAACGGAATCCAGGTACCTGAAATAGGGCACCGGCTCCTGTTTGGCAATTACTCTCTCAAGAGTCTTTTTTGCCCTGTCAAGAGGCATTCCCCTGAGGAAATGCGCGATATTCACGGCATCCTTGAGGGATATATCTGCTTCCCTGACTCTGGCAATTGCGGATCTTTCTGGAAATTCTGTTATTGCATATCCTTTCATTTACATCACTTCAGCGGCATGAATTTCGAAGACCTTGTAGCACCTACTCCTGGACCTGAGTGCTTGACTTCCTTTCTTGTCATTGCGAATTCTCCAAGGTAATGTCCCAGCATCTCCGGTCTTATCTCGAACTTTACGTATGAATTACCATTGTAGACCTCTACGACCTTTCCGAAGAAAGACGGGATGATTATTGCATCCCTGACATGTGTTTTGTATTGTGTTACATCGGGTGATGAGAGATTCTCATAGAGGACGGCCTGATCATGGTTCTTTTCCCTCTTGAGTGTCCTTCTTGCCCTTGCGGGTAGAACCTCCATTAACTTCTCCATTGGGAGTGCCTTCAGCTCCTCAAGCGAAAGCCCCCTGTATGAGAATTCCTTTGCACGTCCCATCACAATTTTCTGGGACTTTCTCGCCCTTCTCTTGATGGATTTTACTGATGCCTGTCTGTTCTGCGCCATTACTGTTTCCTCCTCTTAGGTGAAAGCCTGCCAACTTTCCTTCCAGGCGGTGTGCCTCTTCCCACTGTGCTTGGCCTACCAACGTGCTGATGGTTTCCTCCTCCGTGCGGATGGTTAACAGCGTTCATTGCAACGCCTCTTACAGAGTAGGGCCTCTTTGCCTTGCTCTGCAGGTAGTGGACATTTTTTCCTGCCTTAAGAACAGGTATATCCTTGCTTCCAGATCCCGCAACAAAACCTATTGTGGCCCTGCAGCTAGGATGGAACTGCTTAATCTTACCGGAAGGCAGCTTTACCGCGACTTTCTCTCCGTGAGTTACGACCAGGGCACTTGAGCCTGCGGTTCTGCAGAACTTGCCGCCATCTCCGGGCATGCTTTCAATGTTGTGGATGTAGCTTCCGTCGGGAATTGAACCGAGCATCATGCTGTTCCCAATCTCGGCCTTTGTGTCCAGTGCCGAGACGATTTCCTGTCCCCTGTATGCACCATTGAAGGCAATCTGATTCATCTTCCTGCCGTCCTCTGCCTTGAGCACGAGAACCGGTGAAGTACGACCGGGTGCATGTATCACGTCTTCTACTTTGTATTTGCCTTCAGGCATGAGCTTAATTTCGCCAACATGCCTGTGGCTTGGACTTCTGTAAACAAGTCCTCCCTTTCCTCTTCTTTGCGGTATAATTAATTTTCCCATATTTCACCTCAGAATATTCCTATCCTCCCTGCGATCTCATCTGCAGAGAATTCCTTTGAAAGGGTCACAATGGCCTTTTTGCCATTTTTCGTAATGATCATATTTACGTCTGTGACCTTTACTGAAAATTTTTCCTCGACCTCTTTCTTGACATCTGCTTTCCTGCTCTTCCTGTGGACTATGAATGCAATTTTATTTTCCTTTTCAAGCTGCAGCATGGTTTTTTCTGTCGCTATTGGTCTGATTATGATGTCTTCCATTACTCCATCTCCTCCAGAGTCTTTATTGCTGATTCAGTGAAGAGTGTCAATCTTCCACCATCTCCACCTGGTGCCAGCTTCCTTATGCTGAGCCCGTGAGTTGATACAACCTCTACGCCAGGAAGTGTGGAGAACGCCCTGAGTTTTTCCTTTGATGAACCAACTATGAGTATGCTCTTTGGTTCCCTGTATGTTCTTCCCCTCATCTTGCCACGGCCTGCCCTTATCTTGGTGCCCTCCTTGGCCCTGATTACATCATCGTATAGCCCAAGGTTTTTGAGAGTTTCAGCCGCATCCTTGGTCTTCTTGATGTTTTCAATTTCATTCTTGACTACAACCGGAAGAGTCACTTCTTCCGAAACGACATGCCCACGTTTCCTGACGTATTCCCTTGATGCAGTCATTGCTATTGCGCTCATTCTCGCCAGCTTTCTCTCCTTGGAGTTTATGCCCTTGAAAAGAACCTTTGCAGTTCTGGGTGAGTGTGCGCTCTTTCCGCCTACGAAACTGGCAAGAAGAACTGCACGTGAGGAACCAGATGTTCTTGGTATCCTTGCAGTTCCATGACCGGGTCCTGCGTTCTGCCCAACTCTCCTCATTCCTGCAAGAGGGTATGAGCCATACGGCTGTCTGAGTGAGAGTGTTATGGCCCTGAAGGCCTTCCTGATCAGGTCCTGCCTCAACTGTGTATCGAATACTGCAGGAAGTGACATTTCTCCCTTTATTTCTCCATCTGTATCATATAAATTTACTTTCAGTTTAATCACCCTGCTTTGATTCCTTGGAGACGTAGCTAATGGTCAGGTTCTCCACTGACGGAGTTTTCTGCCTTGCTGGGTCTCTGAATTTGATAAGTCTCTTTGCAGCTCCTGGAACTGATCCGTGGATCAGAACATATTCTGTTCTCACGAGACCGTAATTGGTGAAGCCGCCTTTGACGTTAATGTCCTGATCTCCCTCGTTTTTTGAATACCTGAGAATTCTGATGTTGTGTGCCGTTCTCTGATGAGTACCAATCTGTCCGGCCTGCGGTACAGTATTCCTCACCCAGTCAGGATGCCATGGACCAAGAGTACCTATCATTCTCCTGTGCTTCCTGTTCTTTGTTGGTAGCAGCTTGACGCCGAATCTCTTAACGTGCCCCTGAAAACCTTTACCTTTTGTGACCCCTATAACGTCTGCAAAATTTCCTGCCTTGGAAAAATCTGAGAAATGAAGCTCTTTGCCGAGATGCTCTTCAGCATAAGCCATCCTTGCTTTGACGTCCCCGCCTACGATCCTCACTTCAAAGATATCCGGGACCTTGGACGGTACCCCGCTTACCAGCTTCGGATTTGTGTGAACTATGAACCTGACTTCGGAAACCTCGGTTACCATTGGATGGTCTTTCTTTTCGGTCTGTTTTGTAATTCTTCTGAAAATTTCCTTATCCTGGTTTTCTGCCCATTTTTCAGAAACTATTGACAGGCCAAGTTCTGTTTCATCATAATACCTTATGCCTGCGACAGTCAGAGGCGGAACTTCCACCACAGTAACCGGAGCAGCTATTGTTTGACCGGCTGTGGTGCTGAATTTTCTGTAATCAGTCATTTCCACGTGTGTCATGCCGACCTTGTATCCTGCAAATGCCTGAATCCTGACATTTCCATCGACCTCAGGCCAACTCCTGATATCGCCTTGCATTCTCTTCGAACGTACCCTAGGGTAGTATCCCATAGACCCCCGTCTGGGGTGATGCGGTGTTGCCATTTTTTTATCACCTACGACCGTTACACATAGGAGTTGGACAGAATTTTGCCAACTTCACTGGGATGCGATTATTGCATTGCCCATTGTGTATGGTTAAAGTATCGGGTAAACCTAAAAAGCTATTTAAATGTTTATTGAAGCAAATTTCTACTGGGCACGATAAGTTATAAATGCTGATAAAATATTCGGAATGGCTGGGTCCGTAGCTTAGCTAGGTAGAGCGATGGACTCTTAATCCATAGGTCGGGGGTTCGAACCCCCTCGGACCCG
>DAJC01000019.1 GCA_002498845.1 Thermoplasmatales archaeon UBA509
CCTGTTCCATCGCCAGCAGCATCACATTTCCCGATCTCCTTTTTCCTCAGTGTTTCAATGAAGAGGTTGTTCAGTATCATGATCACAAGGGGATCTGAATACAGCCTTTCAACGGTCTTGTATGAGATGATTCTGTCAATTCCAAACAGCGGCAATTCATATGCCATCCTGCGGTTGCTGAGCTTCATTATCTCTTTTACCAGGAGTATGAATGCTTTCTCCCTGGCATCCAGTAGCCATGTCCTACCGAATTCGTCCACAGCAATGGAGGATGCATGATCCATCATGGATCTGAGTTCCACTGACATTCCAGGAAGTCTTTTCCTGTATGTTTCCTCGAATTTCCTTGAATCCGTGATCACAGGCACTGAGAATTTCTCCCTGTATTCCTGTATCAGTGTGTTGATGTTATCCCTGAATGCCTCGTACTGATCCTGGGTGATCACATCTCTTGATCCCATGGAAATATATATGTATATCTATGGATATACAGTACAGGTGACAGACAGGGAGATAAACATAAAGGATCAGATCCTGACAATAAGGGAAGACGTGGAAACTGTGTATGAAAAAACAGTGACTCCTTTCGGGAATTCGGGCAAGGTTGATGTTGCCAAGAAGTACATCGGAAAGAGAGTCTATGTTATAGTGCTAAAGGAGTGACGACTTCTGTCCCGGAGTCCAGACCATGGTTAAATATTAATATAGCTATTGACATACATGCCGGCCAACCTACATAAAACCGTTAAGTACACCTGAACGATGACTGGATTAAAGGAAAATTGTGAGATAGTGATTGAAATATCGGTGCAAAATAGAATGTCTGGTATTCACAGCCCTCAGGGAAACAGTGGCATATCATATTCTTTCCGGAATCACTGCACAACGGAGGTCAGCAGATCATGAACATAACATGGATCAACCACCGCGACATAGCATCACCAAATGCTGGAGGTGCGGAGAGGACGATTTATGAGGTCGGCAGACGGCTTGTTGCCGCCGGAAACAGCCTCACCTGGCTCTCTGTGGCCAGTGATCACAGGTTCCAGGGATTCTGGAAAGACGGGATAAAGATAATCAGGCTGCCAAGCAACGTAATGGCGCATCTTGCACTTCCTGTGCTTCTGAAGCGCACAAGGGCAGACATAATAGTTGATGACCTGGGCCATGCCGTGCCGTGGGGTTCCCAGCACTTTACCGACACACCGGGGACGGTGTTCTTCAGGCACCTCCATGCCAGATCACTGCAGGGGCAGGTCCGTTGGCCGCTGCGCGGTATGATATCAGCAATGGAGAAGCTTTACCCGTACATTTATGATTCTTGGCCCTTTGTTGCGGAAAGCAGCACTTCCATTGCCGATCTGGAGATGCTTGGAATCAGCGGCGTCAGAATCAGCAAGATCAACCCCGGCGTTGACACTGAATTCTTCAGGCCCGCTGAAAAGACAGTATATCCGTCCGTTGTTTACTTCGGCGGATTCAGGGACTACAAGAGGCCCTGGGAATCACTCCATGTGTTCCGCAGCATACTGAAGGAATTTCCTGACGCCAGAATGACTGCCATAGGCAACGGGCCTGCCATGGACAGATTTAGAGATACTGTTCACAGGTTTGACCTTTCCTCCTCAGTAGACATTATGGGCAGGATATCCACTGATCAGCTGAGGGACATAGTTTCAAGAAGCTGGATCAATATTCATTCCTCCATCACAGAGGGTTTTGGATACTCAATACTGGAAGCGTCTGCCAGCGGCACCCCCACCGTGGCGTATTCTGTCCCCGGTGTTGTTGAGGCCATTGAAAATGGAAGGAACGGCATAACCGTGGAGGATGGGGACAGGGAATGCCTTGCCGATGCTGCAAAAAAAATCCTGGGGAACTTCACACAGGGATGGATCAGCGGCACCAGGGCAGTGGCTGAAAAGTATTCATGGGATGCCACTGCTGGGAAGTGGGAAGCGCATCTCAGGAAGTGTGCAAACTGACGCTGTTTTAGACCGTAGATTAGGATTTCCGGCACAACCAGTAGTAAACGCCAGGGCTCTCATATTCTCTTGACAGTATGGCGAATCCGGCATCCGTTATCATATTTGCAACCTCCCTGTCGTTTTTTTCCCAGACTTCAATGATGAGGGTTGAAGTTTTCTCAAGTGACTTCCTGCCTCCCAGAAGGACAAGATTTTCAGAGCCCTCAACGTCCACCAGAAGCCAGTCTATTCTCTCCATTTCAGAAGTAAGACTGTCTAATGTTGCAGCCCTAACGTGATATGTGGATAGGCCCAGGTCCTTTCTGGGCCACTCCTTGACTATTGAACCCGTGCCGGTGAATGATCCAGGAACATAAAGGTCGGCAGATCCCGCGGCGCTGGAAAGCACAACGTTGTAAGAAACTGCGCTAAGAGAGTTCAATGAAAGATTCTCTTTCAGGATAGCATAGGTCTCCGGGTTCGCTTCAATGGCCATAACCGACGCCCCATTCGTGGCCGCAATAACCGAGAAATAACCGACGCTTGATCCGCAGTCGACCACAATTTCCCCTTTCCCGGGATGAAACCATTTCCTTGTGGACTGCTTTGTACGGCCGACATAGTATCCAATATCCTCGCTTCTTTTTCTGGCCATGAAAACAAGCCCCCCGGAGGTCACCTCAATATCTTTCTCAAGAAACTGGCCGATGGTTACGAATTTGGCAGGCATGAAGCATCTCACCAGAATTCCCCTAAGAAACGCTGAAATGAAAACAGGATAGTCAGCGATGTTATTTGGCCTCAGCCTAAGGTATCTAAGAAATTCCAACACTGAATTCTTATCCTCAGCAGTCATATAAAACTTGTCTGCCTTTATCCGTGCGCATGGTCACCGGAATGCCTGCAGCAAACAATCATTCTCCATAAAATAGCATTGGGCTTCCAATGGTCTGGAAAAAACTTAATAACACGTATTGTTAGCCACACGATGATCTTCATTTACGGCACCGTCTACAACAATGTGAAGACTCTGGAATCGGTCTTTAGATCTCTGGAACCAATAAATCAGGAAAAATCATTCTATTACGTTGACAGCTTCTCAACTGATGGAACATGGGAATTATTGCTGTCGCTGAAGGAGAAATACGATATTAACCTGACCAGGAGAAAAAGTACCAGGGGAATGGGACGGAGCATAGCCATGGGGATGGCCCGATCATGTTCGAGGCCAGATGATATGTTCATGTATGCCGACCTGGATTCTCCTTTCTCCAGCAATGAAATTGGAATGCTGAACTGGTATATCGGTAACATTGATGAAAAAGCAGTACTCTTTGGCACGAATCTCTGCTACAGGGACACCAACTTCGCTGTTGACTGGAAAGACCTGAATTACGGTGAAGACTGGGAGAGGATGGCCCACTTTGCAAGACTCGGATACAGTATAATAAACTATGCGCCGGACGGTGTTTGGGGAATGAATGAACAGGTGGCCGGATATAGGGAGAGCAGATATTCCAAGGGTTTTTCCTTCATAATGAGGTCATTCCGAAACATGGTTGATATTGAAAGGGGCAACAGCTTTCAGAGTCTCAGTGAATATTCAGGGCAATTCCACGGAAGAATTCCAAAATATCTTTCATATTTCCTGTTCGTGCCATATCTTTATGCCAGGCTTTCCGGCGTATATGCATACAGTAAAGATTTAAGTAATGTTGAATATGTGCAGAAAAGTCTGAGAATTATAACCCCATCCTATTAGTGGTGAAGAGTTGAACCTGAAAAAAATGCATTGGCTGAACAATCTGTCCCAGAGAGGATTTCTCTCTATTCAGCTGTTGCTGTTTGCCATTCTGACTGTATTCTCCATGTTCTTTGGCTTTTCCTATGATGAGAGTACATTTGCCTCACGTGCAGCCCTATATTACTACTACAATTTCAACCCCTTGTATTATCTGCAGATGGGGAGTTTCTTCATACCCATTCTCATGGGTGGCTATTTTCCCACTGTTGTGCTGAGCATTTTCGGACTGCACAATGCAATTTCCATAGAGGCAGGGGTGAAACTGCCCATGGATCTTGCGGTTCTGGTTGGCAGCCTCATAATATACAGAATTCTGGAGACGAGATATCCAGATGATACGGATAAGGCGGGAGCCAGATCCATAGCAATGCTTTACATGATCAATCCCGTAACTGTTTTTTTTATATTCTTCCAGGGCAATGAGCTCAGCGTAACCCTCATGTTCATCCTTGCCGCCGTTTATTTTTACCTAAGGGGAAAACCGGTTTACGCCTTCGCTGCAACAGCAGTGGCATCCACACTGTATCTCTTTCCATTCTTCTTTGCCATTCCATTGCTGCTGACAGCAAGGAAATTTGGCAGAAGGCTGACGGTTATCTCCAGTTTAATATTCCTTGCGGTCTCCATTGTGGGTTTGGTTCCTGAGCTTGTTGTGGCCCATTTCTACGGCATACCGTCTGAAGGAACAATCATTTCAGGATCTTCCGGTCCCATCTCATTGTCTGCCTCAGCATTTGTCCCATCGGTATGGTCGCTTTACTTTATACCGTACGCTCTGCTGAATATCAAGGCACCGTATCTGCTCTATCAGATTGCATTTGGCCTGCTTGTGCTCATACCTGCAACCTATATGGCATACATGTTCTCGAAGAATATTGATGGTGAAATGATCCAGCTTGCCATGCCGCTGGCCTACATAGGCCTTGGATTTGCAATGCTGTCACCCACTGCTGATCCACAGTATATAATAGCTGCACTTCCATTCATTCTTATTCTCTGGTTCTATAACCGGTCAGGCTTTCTTGTGACCCTGTATCTCATTGCATCATTCCTGTCAGTTCTCCTCATCATAATGGTATCGCCCTACACGCTTGGGCAATACTATATGGATGTTTACCCCCGGGCGACGAGTCTCATAGTTATTTCCACACCTGACTGGATACATGAAGTTGCCTATGCCCTATACTTTATTTTATCTCTCGCCACAGTTGCATTCCTGCTGTTCCGGATGCATGCTGTCGGGAAGGGCCGTCAGAAGAAATGGAAGAAGTTTGACGCTGGAAAATTCGTAATCGCTTCATTACTCTTTGCCGTTGCGTTTATGGTTTTCTCCGCTGGTGTCATTGCGCCAGGAATTTCACACGTGCCCCAGGAGCTTGCCTTCAATGAAGGCACACAGTACCTGTATTCGCCACAGATTTCAAACGGAAGCTCCGGCAGCTACAGTTATCTCAATTTCACAACATCTCCGGACCTTAAGCTACTGAGCAGTTCCATACTCAACGAAACAGCCGTGGGCTTATATTTCAGGGCAACGCCCGTGCTTCATACCCTTGGCTACTACGGGAGCAATGCAACTTACCGGTTTAACAGCACCACATCATACTTCGTCTCCTACAGCTTACCGTTCAGTTCCCATGTAACAGCAAATTTGCTTTTTTTGAATGAATCATACAGGTTTGCCAAAATTTCAGTCGTTTCCGGACTGTCAGGCAATATGGGTAATGAAGTCAGGGCTGTCAGTGCGGATTCCGGCAAGATATCATTTTTCAATTACCTAGGAAAGAACGTTGAATACCTCGATACCTTGAATCTGGGAAATTTAACAAATGGCAGCTACACCATGGTTGTATCATCCGCCAGCGGTGCTCAGGGATCCATAGGAGGCTGGGCCAATACAACAGATCTGCACGGTTTCAGAGAGTTTGGTTTCATTTCAGGCAATTCATCGGCCCATAATATGAATGTTATGAAGTCAGGATATTTCAGTGTTCTGGACTATGAATACTCCGGTGCCATCTCATTCAGCGTGAATGGCCGTAATGTTTCGGCCAATACTTCAGAGGTCAGTGGGGAATATGTCGCCAGGATCCCGGCAATGCTTTCCACATACGTGCTGAACATAACAGTAAACTCAAGTTTTTTTTCCGAATTTTACAATCCCACAGTTTTATTCCTTTTCCCTTTCCCGGAATCCGGTAGACTGGCACTTAACAATGTCACGGCATTCATCTTTGGGTTAGCTAGTTTCACTGCAATGGTCTCGCTGGCATTCATTGCGGTAAGGAGGCTCTATTGATTCTAGCCACTAACAAGGTTATAATTAAGGGTGAAATCCTTTGCGGCAGAGTGCTTAAAATTAATGAAAAACATTTCCCGGTGACTGGTTATGGTGGTGAAATTTTCCCATGAGGATCGCATTCATTGTGAATAATGAGAAATATAATAATGGAGGGGCACGGCCATTCTTCAACTGGAACAAGGCAATATCTGATTCAGGTTTGATCAATATAGGAAACTCTGCTGTTTCCGGTACTGGCAGGACAGTAAGTGTTTCAAATGCCAAAGAAACTGTCAGCATTGTGAAGGATTATGATTTGATCATTGTTGATGATCTTAACGTATCCTTGGGGTCGTTCCTTAAAAAAAATACCGGCCGGCCTCTGGCAGTATACTGCCAGATTCCATTTGGTCTACACGCTCTTGGCGTGAGAAGCACCAACTCAGGGTTTATGCGAGGGACGGAGTATGCTCTATCCAGATTTATCCCGTTCAGCATTCTGTCCAGAAACTTCAAATCACATCTGGGTTTTGCGGACCTGCTGCTGGCAAATGGACAAGCCATGGGCAACATTCTCAATTATGTGTACGGGTTTCCGAGATATGAAACTGTCTATCCCCCCGTGGATACAAAAGTTTTTAGTTCTGTGAGCAGGAACAAGCTTAAAAAAATCCTTATCTTCAAAGGACGTGAAGATGATTGGAATGATTTTGATGTGCTTCCCGAAATCTCCAGAATTTCCAGAGACAACGGGCTGGAAATTGAAACATTCGGTTCTGCAATTATTCCTTCAGAATTTAGGACTGCAATTGGAAATAAGGAACACAGGGAACTCACGGATCGTGAGCTTGCCAGCCTTTACAGCGAAAGCCTTGCCGTTGTGGCCATACAGCTTCAGGAATTTTTCGGATATGTGCCAGTGGAAGCGTTGGCATGTGGGACTCCGGCGGTCACACTTTATGATCATGATGCCAGTGTTCTGCAGAATACATCAACAGAGGTGATCGTAAAGGCAACAAAGAAAACCATTGAAGCAAAAATCTCCAGTTTTCTGAATGTTGCTGATGAGAATGAACTATACACGAATGCAAGGAGGATTTCCCAGAGATTCTCTTCAAAGGAGTCAGCAAAGAAGCTACTGAGAGCTGTCGGCAATCTATTGAATGAGTAATTATGAAGGTATCCATAATAATCACGGCATATGGTAGGAAAGATTTTTTGGAGGAGGCCCTGGACAGTGCCTTAAAACAGTCAGATAACAGCATTGAGACAGAGATAATACTGATCAAAAACTTCAGGGATTCCAAAATAGACAGTATCTGCCAATCTTCAGGTGTCAGGTTAGTGGAACGGGAAGGCACCATAGGAGAATATCTGTCGTATGCCTCCGCCATGGCAACAGGTGAAATAATAATGTTTCTGGAGGATGATGACGTATTTGTAAGCAATAAGGTCAGGAAGATTGTTGATCTGTTCTCATGCAACAGGGATGTTCTGCTTGTTCACAACGGCTACTGCGCCATTGATGAATCCTCCAGAAAAATTGAATATAAAAGGCTCCTAGACAAACATCATTACCCTGATGATTTCCATTTAATCTTTGATTATAAATCCAAAAAACTGTCCGATTTCATTTCTTCAAGCAATGCAGATTTCAATCTCTCGTGCATGTGTGTAAGGAGAGAAGCCATGACACCAGATTTCCTTTCATTCCTTTCAACTATACTGAGCAATCCTGATGCTGTATTGCTGTACTACTCCCTCTCCCTGGGGGGAAAGGTTCTTGCAACAGGCGATGTGCTGACAAAATACAGGGTTCACAAGGAAGGCATTTCGCAGTCAAAGGATTTTGGCGTCAAGGGGGATGAGGTGCAGAAGGAGCTGGATGCCCTGCTGAAATTGAAAACGTTCCTCTCGGAACGGAGACCTGCGCCTCAGTCAGTTTCAAAATTAATAGACCTGACGATTGCTGAATTTACGCTGATGCTTGGATTATTTCAGAGAAATATTTCAAGATTGAAAATACTCCGCATGGTTTTAAAACTGGTAATCTTTGATATGAGGGTGCATAATACCCTGAGAACTAGGCTTATTGTATTCGGAGTTCTTAATGCAATTTCATCTGGTTTTGCTGAAAGACTTTACGGATTTCTTCGCGCCAGTTGATTTTCTGAAGTTTTACCCTTGGAGTTACAGACCCAAAGTTCTACTTTCAATTTTAAAGATTTCATTGCTTCCGCGAATGATTAGATGGTTTCATATCTGGTACAGCAACAAGAAAGTGTTGAGTTGTGGAATCCAATGAGACTGGATGCCCATGATCCATTGAGAATCAAAGGCATTCATCTATAAAGCTTATACCCATGCAGATTCTGCACATCGCGAAATTCCTTCCTTACTGTGTCTAGGATTGCCGCAACCCTCCGCCCCTTCGCAGTCAGCGAAATGAGGAATACCCTCCTGCCCTGCATCTCCTCCCTCACAGATATGATGCCCTCATCCGCCAGTGTTTTCAGCAGAGCGTCAATGGTGTTTATGGACGGACCGAAATCCATGATCTGCATCTTCTTCACCTCTCCGCTGTCGTATATGCCCAGGATTACGGAAACCGCATGCTTCTCGGACAGTGCCCTGACTATCATGTTTCATGAATGAAGGTGCATTCTTAACCGTTGTGATGCACAATCAAGCTTGATGGCAGATACCTTATATACATGTATGCCATGCATGAATCATGGACATCAAACTGGAGGGCTGGACATTCATGCCCGGCTATATGGCAGAAGCCATGAATGCAAGGCTTCATGAGATATTTGCTGAAATGGCGGAGAACACCCACTACATAAGGAGGGGGGATAAGCCAACGCTTCTCAAGGCCGGCGCAGAACTCATAATGATTCAGCTGGGGCTCACTTTCCACTCCCGCATTGCACCTGGCAGGCGCCGCGCGGGGGAGTTCATTGCTGAAACTGTGATCTACAGGGACGGCATCGAACTGGGCAACGGCCTTGGTTATGCCGCTGTTTCCGATCACAATAACGATGGAAACGCCGCTCTGAAGATGGCAAAGAAGAGATCATACATAGATGCCGTTCTCAGCGTCACGGGCGCATCATCAATATTCACGCAGGATTACGGCGAATCCGCCGATCCCGTGACCAGGAACCGGCTTTCCTACATCTCCAGCCTCACCAGGGGCAACCGCATCCCCCAGGAGGTCCTGGATGCCATGGTTCACGCATGCGGGGCCGAGAGGATTGAGGAGATGTCAAAGCAGCAGGCTTCAAGGCTCATCGATTCCGTGCTGAAGTACATCCATGGCATGAATCCGGATCAGGGCAGGTGAATTTTATATATTCCTCTTGCCATATATATTGGGGCAGAGTGACCGCAGCCTGAAGCTTCTCGACGATCTTGATCTTGTGATGGCGCAGATCATCAGGGAGAGCAAAACCGTCAGGAGGGACGCAAGGAAGGCCAGGAAGCTCATGGCATCCGGCAGGACTCGCAAGGCGCTGAAACGCATCTCCCGCATCAGGAATGCCGACATGGATGAACTGATATCATACATGCAGGGCATCATAAACCAGATGCTCAGGTAAGTGAAATTTTTATGAATTCTGATCATGATGCACAATGGAGAGGAAGCATCTATCGTTGTCAATCCCTGTTGATGTGTATGAAAGGCTAGAGGACATAAGGGAGAAGAGGCAGCCCATGTCCGGCCTCATTGCGGATATCCTGCAGTTTCATGCTGATAATCGTGGGAATATCATAACCAGAGGTGAACACATGGAGGCCATGGGCAGGAAGGATGAGATCATTCCGAATCTGAGCAGAAGGATCGATGATCTGAACGCTACTGTGAAACCGCTGACAGAGAAGATCAGATCCGTGTCCAGTGAGCTGGGCATGGCTCTGGATGAGGTAAAGCAGAGGGAGAAGGACTTCAGGGAGATGCGGGATGACCGCAACAACATTGCAAGCATCAACAGGGTGTTACAGAGCACCATCGAGGAGCTAAGGTAGGAGAATGCTGGCCTCCGTGAAAAGGTGAACGGCCGGAGGATCTTTGGCAGAGGTCAGGGAAAATAATAATATGACAGCAATATTTCCACTGCCATGGGCAAAAGTTTTCTCATCACCGGCGGAGAGGGATTCATTGGAAGGAACATCCGGAAGCATATTGCTGATCATGGAATGAATGCATCAACGCTGGATATTGCGGGAAACCCAGATTACAGGATATCTGTCACAGATTTCACTTCCCTGTTGAAGATTGAGGATCACTTCGACGGCATATTCCATCTTGCCGCCACAACATCACCGCCGCAGTTCGAGGTTGATCCCGTTGGCGGCTTCAGTGTTAACGCAAACGGAACACTCAACGTCCTGGAATTTGCAAGAAAGCGCGGCATCAGGAGGGTCGTGATGGCCTCCTCCTCATCGGTTTACGGGGACAGCAGGGAGATCTCCACAGAATCCAGTGTTCCGGACAGGTATGCCAATCTCTATCCCGTCACAAAGATGCTGGATGAATACCTCGGTCGATACTATTCAAGTAGAGGCGAAATTGAATGCATCGCTCTCAGATACTTCAACACCTTTGGTTCCGGCGAGAACTCCAAGGGCATGTATTCGAGCCAGATTTCCAAGTTCATTGAGTACGCCATGGCAGGTGATCCAATAATCATATACGGCGACGGAACTCAGAGGAGGGATTTCATCTACGTCAAGGACAATGTCAGGGCGACGTGGCTGGCATATCTCAGGGGCAGGCCTGGAGAGTCATATAATATAGGTACCGGAATATCAAGGGATTTCAACAGCATAGCCGACCTTGTCAGGCGCATAGTTGGTTCGAATTCAGAGATAAGGCACATACCAAATCCCCTGAGATCGTACCAGATGTTCACGCAGGCGGATATGGGGAAGACCAGTAGGGATTTGGGCTTCACGCCTGAATACGATCTGGAGAGGGCTATAGGGGAGATGGTCGCGCAGCGATCGTCAGGATGATTCAGATCCACCTGAATTTCCTGTAATAGAGCCTTATCAGTCTTTCAGGTACGTATTTATAGAATCTTGAATGCCTTACGCCGAATGCAATGAGTGAGATTCCCTGACCCATCACTTCACCGAGGGGGTTGAACTTGCTCCCATCATCGTGCCTGTATGGCGATTGCGATTCCACTATCCTTCCGCCAGATTTCATGATGTGGTACAGCAGCGAAATGTCATAAGAGGTATTTGTCACGCCTACTCTCCCCATGGCATTCACAAATGCATCGGCCCTGAATATCTTATAGCCGCTCTGCGTATCATCCACCCTTAAACCGGTGAGGGCACGAACAAGCGTGTTGAATCCCCTGCTCAGGAACCTCCTGAGAAATGGAATGTTGCCGGTACCGTCATACCTGGATAGTATTACGGCAGTGCTGTCAGCAATGAGAGGTATCCTCTTTACGATTTCAGAAAAAACTATGCTGTTGTCCGCATCCATTAGGATAACAAACTCTCCCGATATGTAGGGAACGGACCTGGCTATTGCACCGCCCTTGCCGTTCCTTCCACCTGACTTGAGAGGCAGGATGAAACCGTACCTTTTGCTGAAACCCCCCACAATATTCTCGGTTCCATCGTTGCCGTCAATGGATACAATGACATGCCATGGGAGCGTGTTCCGGGAGATGAATTCAGCCACATCATGCAGTACAGGTCCTATCCTCGATTCCTCATTGTATGCCGGGATTACGATACAGAACTCCCGATTTAGAATACTGAAATTTTCTTTTATATTGGAGTCTGCCGATTCCAATTCTTCTGCAGAAAGACTTTTTCTCAATATCATTAGTAATATCTCCATTATTAAATAATTTACGTTTTGATAGGGTTACTGGAAATTTTCGCTTTCAATTTCACAGATATACTGGAATGGACGCATGAAAAGCAATCGCAGCTCATGATGGACAACATGCATCCCTGATCCCCGGTTTCTTTGAGAGATCATTCAGTATTTCAACAGATCGTAGGCATTCCATTAAAAATGTTTAAATCTCATGTTCGTTGAATGACGTACCAATGAATTCTGGAATTATTCTTTCCCAGGATATCTTACCATTGCCTTGGATTCATTTTTTGGATTATCAACGGATGAAGGTCAATTTGTTTGCATTAGCCAGGGGAGGAGTTTTGTGACTGCAGATGAGGCTGCATATATATGCCCTCAGCTGCCATTCCCACTGGCGTGGTTATCCCGGCATTTTCATGAAGTTTATACCATTCCGGACTGAATGGAAAATATGCCTATGGCATTAACTGATTCTGGAGACAGGATACTCTCAATGAACCGGTGATATCAATAAAATTATAATTCGAGTCGGTATCATCTGCCATGCCATTTGAATTTCTTGATACAGGCATAACAGGTCCGAAAATTATCATACCGATACTTCATGCAGACATGAGAGGTTTTTTCTTTGAGTCCTACAGGAAAAGTGATTTCAACTCACACGGCATAGCCGACAATTTTGTGCAGCAGAACATATCGCTCTCGGCAAAAAATGTGCTACGCGGCCTCCATTACCAGTTAAATCCCGCAGCACAGGGAAAACTCGTGTCAGTAATGTCCGGCAGGATATTTGATGTTGCAGTGGACATCCGGAAAAATTCACCAACATTCGGGAAGTACATATCAGTCGAACTCAGCTCTTCGGAACCAAGGATGTTCTGGATACCTGCTGGTTTCGCCCATGGCTTCGTCTCCCTGGAGGACGGCACCAGGGTGTCCTATCTCACCACAAGGGAATACTCTCCCCAGCATGAAAGGGGCATAATCTGGAACGATCCGGATATAGGCATTAAGTGGCCAGTGCAATCACCAATAATTGCAGAAAGGGATTCGATGTTTCCGCGTCTCAGAGAAGCGGGCATAAACTTTGAGTATGGTGATGCGGAATGAGAATGATCGTAACAGGCGGACTCGGTTTCATAGGATCAAATTTCATAAGGCAGAGGATGAGGGATCATCCTGAAGACCAGATAATCAATGTTGATATTGTCAGCTACGCATCGAACCCTCTCAACAGGGATCTTGGGAGTCTCGGTTCCTACAGTTTCATCAGGGCAGATATATCAGACTATGCTGCAATGAAATCCATTGCCGGGGATGCTGACTGCATAGTCAACTTTGCAGCTGAATCCCATGTGGACAATTCGATAGCATCATCTGACCAGTTTGTGAAGTCAAACATCCTTGGAGTCCATACATTACTGAAGGTTGTGAGGGAGACCGGAATAAGGTTCCACCATGTCTCCACCGACGAGGTATTTGGATCCCTGAGGATAGGCTCCAGGGACAAGTTCACTGAAAGTTCTCCATACAACCCAAGGAATCCATACTCTGCCACAAAGGCTTCCTCTGACTTTCTGGTGCGTGCCTTCTGCAATACCTACCACATCAACGCAACGATATCAAATTGCAGCAATAATTACGGACCGTACCAGCACCCTGAGAAGCTCATACCAAAGACCATTCTGAACGCGCTCTCGGAACAAAGGATACCAATCTACGGGGGCGGAGACCAGGTCAGGGACTGGATACATGTTGATGATCATGTTTCTGCCATTTCACTGATCCTTGAAAGGGGTGTTCCTGGAAGTACTTACCTTATCGGGGGTGAAAATGAGAGAAGCAATATTTCCGTTGTACGTGAGATCCTGGAAGTAATGGGAAAACCTGGGGATCTCATAGAACATGTGGATGACAGGCCCGGGCATGATGTGAGATATGCCATTGAAACCTCCCCTTCACTCAGAAAGATGGGCTGGAAGCGGAAGATTGATTTTAGGTCCGGACTTGAAATGACCATAAGGCACTACATGGAAAATTCCCCCGTATACCGGACTCCGGAAAGCTGGGCTGGTGAATGGCATTAAGACACTTGTCATAGGCGGGAGCGGTTTTGTTGGCATGCACCTGGTGAGGCATTTTTCATGCCAGGGAACTAGTCGATCCGCGAATTCCGGATTCCTTGCGATGGACATCCTGTCCCCAACTTCAGTCAGGAAGGTGATAGGTGGCGTTAACCCGGACCTTGTGATCAATGCCTCCGGGCTCACCAATGTGGACTATTGTGAGAATCATCCGGAGGAAGCCATGAAGGTTAACGGATATGCCGTTCAGACACTGGCAGATGCTGCAGAAGAAAACGGATCGGAATTCTTTCACATTTCCACCGACTACGTATTCTCCGGACAAAAAGGAAATTACTCTGAAGATTCGGAGACGGAACCTGTCAATGAGTACGGCAGGTCAAAGCTGATTGCTGAGAATATTCTGGCAGGAAGGAAATGCACCATATTGAGGATATCAACGCCATATGGCATAAATTATTCCGGCAGGAAGAAGACCTTCATGGAATTCGTCCTGTCCGCACTGATGAAAAAAAGGACTATCAGGATTGTTTCGGATCAGTTCACAACGCCAACCTACGTTGATGATATTCCTAGGGTGATTGAAAAACTTTACACAGCGAAGAGGCATGGCATTTACCATCTTGGTTCTGCAGAGTGTGTGGGCAGACTGGAATTTTCACTGCTTCTGGCAGAGGTTTTTTCCCTTGATGTTTCCAGTATAATGGCTGTGAAAACCGGTGATCTTGGCTTCAATGCAAGAAGGCCATTGAATACATGCATGAATATATCAAAGGTGTCAGGAATATTCCATCCCGCCTCCATAAGGGAAAATCTTGAGGAGATAAGGAAAAGTTTATCTCCTAGATGAAACCAATTCCCTTATGACATTGGATGCATCAAGGAGGCTGTCAAATGTTCCCGCATCAAGCCATGGTTCCTTAAGTATTCCATAACTGAGTGTGTTGCTGGAGAGATACAGATTATTCACATCCGTAATCTCAAGTTCACCCCTTGCAGACCTGGTTATTGACCTTATCTTATCGAAAACCGTAGCGTCGTACATGTAGAGACCGGTAACTGCGTACGGACTCTTTGGCTCGGTTGGTTTTTCTTCTATCCTTATGATTCTGTTACCATCAAAAACCGGGACACCGAATCTCTGCGGGTTTTCAACGGATTTGAGGAATATTTTCGCCCCATTCCGAAAGGATGAGATATCCGGTTTAACATTGTCGAGAATTATGTTATCTCCCAGTATCACAGTCATGTTGTCGGCATGCACAAATTCCTCTACCAGGGATAGGGCTTCGGCTATTCCTCCTGCGTTATCCTGGAGTGCATAGTGAAATTGAGCATTGAACTGTTTACCGGAGCCAAGAAGGTTCATGAAGCTCCCTCCATGCTCCTTTCCAGTCACTATCATAATGTCCCTGATGCCGGAACTTACCAGCGTGTCTATGGGATAGTATATCATAGGTTTGTTGTAGACTGGGAGAAGGTGCTTGTTTGTTACAAGGGTGAGGGGATGTAACCTTGAGCCAGTTCCACCAGCAAGAATTATGCCTTTCATTCCCATACGTATCTTATTTTCTTTATAATAATATTGCGCATCCCCTGGCTTTTGGACACGATTGATGCGATTCTTCACTGATCCATGGCATTCCCTTATGGGTCTGTCCCTCGGGGATACTGTATCTATCGCTATGGAAAGTGCCCATCCTGCTGCCGGTATCCTTTGACATGTGGCCTCTTCTCATGATGGATGATGAATCTCCTGTGGCAGGTATTACACCGAAGAATGAAGCCAGCTTGTCCGCATTACCGAATCTGTTCCTGTCGATGTAGGAGGAGAGAAGGGACACTGTTCAAGATGAAGAATAACCCGGAGAAATTGAAAAGAATAACATTAGAAACAAAACTTATTCTACCATCAATAGTAGGCACGCACTAAAGCAAAGGAGAATAATAGAAGAGTGATGATTGTTAGGAGGCCAATCTTATCCCATAATAAACAAACAATCCAAAATTTTGGATACAATCTTTGATTTTCAAGTTATGATTCCAGAATTCCAGTAATTATCTGACGGAAGCTATTGATCATATTTTCATAGCTGAATTGCAGAGCAGTATCATGCCCTCTTTTACTGATTTCGTCCCTCAATTTGCTATCTTCCAGCAATTTCATTATGGCATCATAAAGGCAATCGGGATTTGCAACAGGACATATGAGTCCATTTACATTATTAACAATGAACTCGCTTATTCCACCATTGTCTGTAGTGACAGCTGCACAACCACATGCCATGGCCTCAAGTAAAACTAAGGACATGCCCTCAACGATGGATGGAAGGCAAAAAATCATGCTTTTATTGTACAGGCTTCGCAGCACCTCATTGGTTGGTCTCTTAAAATAATCAATTCTATCTCTGATTTTCGCAGGTATTTCCTCTCTCTCGAAATTACCAAAGGCAGCCACTTTAATTTTTTTATCGTTGTTGAGCAATCTGTCAATGACATCCAGTGCATATTTTGCGCCCTTGTATTTTGCCTTTATCAATGGAAAGATCACATATTCTCTATTCGCCTGATCATACATTATATGATAAAATTCAGCGTCAATTCCGACATGAAAGAAATACGGATCATCGGACTGGAATCTCTCATGCATCTTTTTATTAATAACTATTTTCTTCAAATTGAATCCATAGGTTCTTCTGGCCCTTTCGAAATTGCTACCGCTTATGGAGGGATCATCCTCACTATTTTGAATCAGATATAGTGGCTTTGTATCCGGAAGATTCTCGACAAAGAATTTTACATAATATGCCGTTGGCCATGCTGTTGCCATAATTATCTTAGTTCTGAATTTAGGTTTATCGTTTACATCTACCTGCAGCATTGGTACATTCTTCAAAATTGAGAAGTCATAATCTATTTTAAACAATAAATGCGAAATCCTATTGTAATAAAGGGGGTAATATTCAAAAATGAAAGGAAATCTTCTCATGAAGAAGTGAACGAGCCTGGATTTAAATGTGGCATTGACAGGATTGTAATCCGGAATTAATTCATCAACATTTATAGGTGAAACAAGAACCACCCTGATACCCAGCCTAGTTAATCCGGAAGCTAGTCTGTATGTTATGTTATCTCCTCCGGTTGGATAAAAACGCCCTATTGGTACTCCGCCTATAACTATCACTAAATCAAAGTCTGTATTTTTCAAAATATTTTCACCATTTTGATCTTTACGAGTTTAAGCATTTAAGTCTAACTTTTCACCATTCATATGACGCTTATTAATTTTTTTGGATTATCTTGCAAAATCGCAGATAGAAGAGTCAAAAGTACTATATTAAGGAACTCTTTGGTTTAGTGGGGGTAAATTCAAACCTTCTCCAATTTCCAGTATCCTCCCACGAAGCGCAAAGCGTTCACGCAATCCTGGTTATGGTACAATCTCTAGTTATCATGACCTATTGGCTTGTGTGATACCTTAACGACATTAAAATGAGGTGCGTATTTTACCCGCACAATGTTAAAGAGATCCTAAATTAATATTCCACAGCAGATTTTGTCGAAATTAGTGAGTCGTGCCAAAGGTATGATCAAATTACATTTGAAATCAAAGCAAATGGATCAAATATATCTATGTACTGGATACAATGAGATGTTCTCCGACTTTCAGAATTTATCGAAATTAACTTTTCATTTCGCAACCATTTCTATAAAGAATCTTCCATCATTAATGCAATTATTCTGGAATAGTATTTCCAGAGGCTAATTGTTGGAAAGCTTAAGAGAAATCTTATAGTGTTGCTGCGATCAGCTATATAATCTTCAAAATAAAACTCTGGAGTTGCCATAATGAAAGCCGCAGTTATTAACGAATCGTCTAAATACAGTGGTTTAGGAAGATATGCAGAGGGGCTTTCTCTTGCTCTATCGTCACAACTCGTAACAATAATTACAGATAGCCAAAAGAAAGTCGAGGATTATGAGGGGAATATTATTCGATCAAGACCATTGATTTCTCTCGGGAGTAACTGGTATCTAAGCCATAGATACCCTGGCATTTTTCTTCGACCAGCAGTTAAGGAACTCAAGAGAGTTCTATATGATACTGAAATAGTTCACTATTCGGCTCAGGGAATTCGCAAGTTTCCAGTTGGAACAAAAACAATCTATACTGTCCACGATCTTTTTGGTTTCAGCAACAATTATGATTCTAATAGAAGGCTTACAAAATTAATGAAAATAAATTTAAAGGAAATACTCTCAGCTGATGCCATAGTAACCGTATCGGAATATGTAAAATCCAAGGTCATCGATCTAGGGTATGATGGCATACTGGAAACTGCATATCCTTTTGTATCTGATACCTTTACCCAGATCTTGGACAAGGCTAAACTAAGGATTGCTCTTGGCCTTCCGGTAGACAAAAAGCTGGTCTTAAGTGTATCTACACTTGATCCACGAAAAAACCTATCCGCCGTATATGGAACAATGAAAAAGCTTGGCTCAGATCACAAACTGGTAAGGGTGGGGCAGATTCAGGGAGAGGGATATTCATTCATTCATGTGGATAGCGAAAAACTCAACATGATTTACAATGCATGTGATGTTCTACTTTTCCCGTCTCTAGATGAAGGATTTGGATATCCCATCGCGGAGGCAATGAGAGTTGGATTACCAGTTGTAGCTTCTGACATACAGATTTTCAGAGAAATAGCATCTGAAGCTGCA
This sequence comes from Thermoplasmatales archaeon UBA509, assembly GCA_002498845.1. Taxonomy (GTDB): domain Archaea; phylum Thermoplasmatota; class Thermoplasmata; order Thermoplasmatales; family Thermoplasmataceae; genus UBA509. The sequence goes on from DAJC01000019.1 coordinate 18,716, forward strand.
TATCTGGTTAAACCAATTCCAGAAAATCTTTATTCTGCGATTAAGGAGATCATTCTGGAACCAAACAAGTATATTGAAAGCGGTCTTAAGAGAGGAGAAAAGTTCACATTCAACCAATTCAGAGATCGAATACTTGAAATTTATAGGAAGCTCAATTGAAATGTTTCTCGCATTCATATCATCAGGACAGGCTCCTCAATTTGTAATGTATTTTGGTTCTAGACTTGCAAATGATCTGCAATGTGCTTCCATTAACGGCATCCATGTTCTAATGAATTGAAGGAATAATGGCAATTTTCGTATATGGTGAACATAAAAAGAATTGCCTGGACATCCTCTACGCATTCTACCTTCCCGGATTTATTTTATGAAATTCACAGGAGACATATCTAATCTGCACAATATGATACAGGAATGATAAAACTGAGGATTTTTATCAACAGAATGTTCAGATCATTTAATCCAATTGAGGAATAATCATTTGAAAAGCTGTAATGCGCTGCCATGTCGAACATTTTCTCCACTTAAGATATCTTGATTTCAACAGTAAAATAATTTCCTGACATCCTTCCCTTTGTATCCTGTGGCAGCAAGGTTGATAATTCAGCTAATAGTTGGCTTTGGTTTACAAAAATCATCTATATATGGTTCTAGTATAACTGAAAGATGAAGATTGCAATCGTTGTTCCCTACATCCCAAAAATAGAAGGTAATAGAATGGCTTTCAACATTGCCAGGGGCTTGTCCGCAGGTAACGATGTAACGGTGATAAGCCATACAGTGACATCGAAAGCTGTAAATGAAGTAAAAGAACTCTGTAACCCTGCCAAACTTAAATACTTCAGGCAGACAGAGTCCGGGGGGTTTGGAAGTAAGTTTGCTTTAAAATATCAATTTTTAAGAGGAAAGAGTAGAGAATTGGCTAACTTTATATTGAAATCAGATAAATTTGATGCCATAATAGTGATTGCGAACGAAGGACACTGGTTACCTTCCTACATTAAGAGGAAATCGAATGCGAAAGTCTATCTGATATTGATGGAACTACATGACCGTGGAATTATATCACTTCAGAATTCGAATGCCAATAATGCTATCGTAAAGGGCATTGTTCTTTCACCGGTTTACGGCTTCCTCAAATACTTTGAGAGAATGAGATTCTCTTCTTTCGACCTATTGTTTGCAAATTCCATATGGACTAAAATTATTTTTGAGTACCTATATGGTTTACCCGTTTCAGATGTTATATTTGCCATCGATACAGAACACTTCAAGCCTTCATCAAGTAGAACATTCAATGATAATTTCATAGTGGTCCCTACAGCTAGCCTAAAGAACAATTCCACGGCTATGGAGACCTTGAAAAGACTCTCTGCTGAAGGCATTAGGTTGATTTGTTACGGGTCAGTAATTGTTCCAGGAGTTGAAAATCTCGGGTATATTGATGATGATAGGATGATACAGATCCTCAGTAATGCCTCAGCTACACTGTTCCTTTTTGGTTATGAAGCTCTCGGCCTGATTCCCCTTGAATCATTGGCATGCGGAACGCCTGTTATAACAGAAAAGAAGCAGGGACCGGAATTACAACTGGCTGGCAATGAGAACGTGCATTTCTTCAATTCCTATGAAGAATTGAAAGAGTTGTGCATGCAACTAACCAGAACAGAGAAGACAGATGCCATTAAGAATAGCTGTAGGGCTTCCATTATTGAATACGATTACAGAAAGGTTACGGAGATGTTACGGTCAAGATTGATTCAGAACCTGGGAGTTTGTGAGGCTTAAAATGTCTGAATACAGTTTCTTTGTAACAACACTGTTATCATAAGTCTTTTCAGCATATTCATGTTCCCTGCTGGACATAGACCTTAATTTATCAATATTTCCGGAAAGTGAAATAAGTCGCTCGGAAATTTTTTCCGGGTCAGGATCAGTATACTCCAGAAAACCCAATTGCTCAAGATCGTCGTATGATCCTCTGAGAATTCTGGAAGTAATGACATATTCTCCAGAAGAGACAGCCTCCACAATCACAGTTGGAAGTGCATCCCAGCGTGTTGGATAAACAAAAATGTCACATTTTCCAAATAGTTCGGCAAGTTCGTCGTCACTCAACACACCATGATATCTCACGTTACCAAGTTTTCTTGCCTCAATTATTGAGGAATAATCACCAGACCCTGCTATATTGAAAACAAATCTATCGTCATCACTCATTCTTTCAGCAGTATCAAGAAAAATGTCAACTCCCTTTATGTAAATGAGCCTAGCAACGTACAGGATATTTATCTTATTAGACCGGATTCTTGGATAAAAACTAGTAGTATCAGTCCCAATCTTTCCAATGAAATAAGGCTTGTTCATTCTTCTTCCAATTTCAGCTGATTTGGGGAACAAATGAAAAGCATCGATCTTTCTGTACACCAGTCCAGATCTAATGAAGGCCACCAAGACTCTCGTGTAAAAATTATTGAATGCAAACTGACCGTGATTGCTTCCAATCACTTTCTTTGCTGTAAATAGTGGCCAATATTCATTTTTAAAAAGGTATACTACATCATACCCCTGTATTTGTCTCAGAAGCTTTCTATTAACAAATTTTGTATACCTTATCATAAACGGAAGCAGCATTTGATAGAGCGGAATTGTTGCCCTGTGCAGTTTTAGGAACGATATGCAGTGTTCAAAATCCCGTATGGTCAAGATCTGCTTCAAACCCATCCTACTGAGAATATCTGGATCTATTCGTTTCACCTGAAAAAACTGTGACTGGACAACTGTCACATTATCTCTGTATTCTGAATTGACATAATTGATAAGTGCCCTTTCAATACCTCCTCCCACAGCCACATTTGTGTTGATAAAGAAAATAATCTTCATGATAGATTTGATCCTTTGAGCGGTATTATTCTCCAAGTTAATTTTATTTTCCTGCAGATGAAGGAGATTTAACATTATCAACTCCTACTGTTAACTCCCGGGAATTCCATTTTTTTTCATTCAGCCATATTTCGGAAACTTTGAGATTCCCCATATTGTAGTTGTTAATGATAATTCACGAAAACATTAATAAATGGTTACCGAGTTGGTATTGAGACACAGTGAATAATGGCCTCACAGTATGACAGTGGGCTGAAAATCTCATTATATAATTTTGGTAAATTACAGATTCGAAAACTTTTGGCACATCTTTTATACAATCTCAATATTTCTTCACTGTGGGCATTACTGTTATAGTTACATCTTACAACGATCACAGAATTGAAGATACCCTGAAATCTCTTTCTCTGCAGACCATTATACCGCAGGAAATACTGGTTGCAGATGGGGGAACTGCGTGGGACATTAAGTCCATCTGTGATAGGTACAACGCAAGACTGGAAATTATAAAAGGAAATGTTTCCAAAACAAGATCAGTTGCTATATCTCTTGCAATCGGAGACATAATGGCCTTCATAGACACGGATGAGATAGCTCCACAGGAATGGCTGTCTATACTTACAAAGCCAATACTTTCAGGTGAAGCAGATTTTACTGGAGGACCTACAAAACATCAGCCCGCAAAGTCACAGGCTGAGCTTTACGTGGATATGCTGGAAGATAATCTATACGAGACCCTTGTAAAGAGGGATATAAGATACTTGCCCATGGGAAATTCTGCCTGGAGCAGGAAAGTCTTCGATCAAGTTGGAACATTTGATGCAAGTTTTGTTGCATCGGAAGATTATGATATAAACATCAGAGCGCTTAAGGCAGGTTTTACAGGAAAATTCCTGCCGAACGCATGGGTATACCATGATCATTCAGAAATAAATAATCCTGGAAAACTGTTCAAAAAGAGATACAGATATCTCAGGGCAACAGCCCTGCTATACATAGAGAAATCAGCACTTGTTGATCGCCTCTCAATTGGAAGGAGGAAAATGGTGAAACATCCATATGCCATAATTGAGGCTATGTTGAAGCCAGTGGCATTTATGGATGCCGTATTAAGGGGGTATCTCTGAAGGTTATCTTCAGTATCTATAGCTTAGAAGATTTTCTTTATCTATGTGGGTAGCTGTAGTCTCTTCCGTAAATCGCCTGAGATTCATATGCAGATTATCATTCATTTAATAACGTATTATTAATTTGAGATAGACGGTTAGAATTAGGGGACGGAAAATGCCCATAAGATACTGGAATTCCAACAAGGATTGCGGAAATCTTGGATCAAAGAATGTTGAAGAAAGTAATGGAATAAGTCACTGAGTTACATTTGAAAACAAGTCAATACATTCATTATGTTCCAAATTTAATGTTGCTTCGATAGCGAGATTACATTATTCATCCTAATTTTATGCGATTATTTCTTAAACGAGAGCCTCAGGTAAAGTAAAATATAAAACAAGGAGATCACAACATAGGAAACTATGGAAAATGCCCCTTGTTAGTGTGATCCTTACAACACATGATAGACCTCAGTATGTTCGTGAGGCCCTCAATAGCCTGGAGTCACAGACTGCTTCAGGAAATGACTTTGAGATATTGATCGTGACAGATTATGATCTTGGAGAACTGGAATTCAAGCGGAAGGAAATACAACTAAAAATTCTCAGGGTTTCAGAAACTCAGCTCTGGTATAAGCATCGGGCTGGAATAGAAAATTCATCCGGTTCCTACATATCCTTCATGGACGATGACGACCTCTTCTGCCCAAGGAAAATTGAGCGTCTGGTATCTTTGATAGGGGAGGTACCAGAAACTGATATGGTAGTCAACGGCAAACTATTCTTCTACAATATAACAGATAAGAACATTTCTGGTCATCAATGTAGTTTTCTGGATGCTTTTACATTCGAATCATCTGAATTAATGAACCGAAAACTGAACAGTTTTGTGCCTTGGTATAACCTAAGCAGCATGACCATTAGACGTGAAATAGCGATTCAGGGATTACAACTAACAGACTTGTTAATACGAGAGATAGATCCATTTTGGTATATCACATGTCTGGACAGGTCGCGCAAAATCATTTACGATCAATCGGAACTTACCTTTTATCGGAGGCATTCAGGTGGCGTGAGCAGATCCGATAACCGACAGAAGGTATGCAACTATGCCAAGGAGGCTATAGAAAGTTACGATTTTATGTTAAGGATTTTTAATCAGCGAGCAGCTCTGCAACTTGCATCAATGTTGCAGGAGGAGTGGATTGGAAAATCCATGGCCATCGGTTGTGCGCAAACCGAGGCCAATAAAATAGGTCTAATTTTAGGTCTTCTCCATTATGTTAGATTTCAATCCTTCCGGTATATATTGAAACCAGTCTTTTTGCTTTTTTTATCTTTTTTCTCCTACAACTTCTCATATTCGCTTTACAAGATATTCTACAAATAATGCCAATTTGTCAAGAATGTTGTTTATTAAATGGGGTTCCTAATTTCCGGATACAAAAATTACAGTATAACTTCTATTTCTGCCTGAATTTATGAAGGTTGAATCATGTCTCAGACCTGAAGCTCTTGCCCAGTTCATCTCCCAGGGTGAAGTAATGTCGGAATGAGTATATTAGTGGCTTCCATTCCTTAACATTCACATGCGTATCATCCAGGATTACTTTCTTGTTGGCGTAAACTGCAATTACATTTACTTCGACAATGGCAGCCAGTTGCCCATCCTGCTCACTCATTTTGTATATATTCCGGACGTTACATTCCATCTGTATTTCACACTCTTTAACACGTGGTGGCTTCACTACTTCAGAAGGAACAGGATGGAGTGATGCAGCGCTGAACTTGTCACTTTCGTACCTGAAAGTCCCCATCTTCTGAAATGGGACAGGGTTTTTTCCTGTTAGTGGAGCAAGTTTCTCAACATTCTTCCAGAGGGTCTGATCCGGAAAATTCAACATGCATTCACCTGTTGCTTTCAGGTTTTCAAGAGTCTTTCCAAGCACTGATAGCCCCAGAACCACTGTGTTTCCAAGTGCCCATGCGGAAGACATTGGAGCGAGATCAACATTGCCTCTGCCATCAGCCGTTGCAATCAATACCACTGGCGTTCCAAAATAGAGTATTTTTGGCCTAATCTGTACAGTATTTGAAATTTCTGGCTTCAAAAATTCCCCATGAGAAGCAAACATGCTGGGGTCTGTTTCATTTTCCATTTTATATCATCGTTCTTGAGCCCAAGTAGTTGCTGATACCAGCATGTTATCTTATGCATCCTCACTTTCATATACAGGCTGTTGTTCCTTCAATTTGATTGAATAAGGAACTGGTATTCAAAGCACTGTCCAGCAATACAAGGCTGGAAATCGTGGAATTTCTGTCATCTGGACCCGCTTCCGTTAGCCAGATCGCTACAGCTTTGAAAATAACTCAACCAAGCATTTCTGTAAACCTTTTAGAGCTGTATAGGGCGGAAATAGTTGACCTCATTGTTATAGGCCGAGATCATTTCTACAGGCTCTCACCGGAGTACCTCGAAGAAACTGTTACATGGCTCGACAGATTGCTGCATTCCAGTGAGCAAAGAAAGGCGACTGTTGATCAGGACACAACTATCTACGATTTACATTTTGCAAGAACTTGCTATGATCATCTTGCGGGTGTCAAGGGGGTTGAGATTCTTGATAAAATGCTTGAAAGGAGATTTTTGAAGTTTCAGCAGGATGGAAAACAGCTATTCCTAACGGACGAAGGCAGGGCAAAAATGATTATGCTGGGCATTGAGATTCCAATGCGAACAAACAGCCGGAGAAAATTTGCATATGGATGCAACGACTGGACAGTACGGAGGTATCATCTTGGTGGTGCCCTTGGTTCAGCTGTATTGAAATACCTTGAGAAGCAGGGGTACATTGCCAGGATCCCAGGTTCCAGGGAAGTTAGAATTTTCAAGGATCCGGTAGAACTGTTTGATTGAGTGTACCATACTTCCTGATATTTTCATTAGATACCTGTATACCGGTATCGGCAGATCTATTATCGTGCCAGCCGTACATTTACGGACATACTGTTATAAATACATTGAATATTTTTATTCTGACATCTATGAAAATTTCTAAACTTGAAATAGTATCTGTGGATGACGTAAAACAGCCCCTCTATCCATATGTGAAGCCAACTGATTACTACCTGAACATTCTTGGGGAGAAATCTCCTACTGAGGCCGCAATGATCGACAGGGTTGCTATCCTCAGGATGTCCACTTCGGATGGCGCTTCCACATATTTCAACACATCGGAAGCCACAGCAAGCTTTGTCATGAGGTTTGCAAAATATGTGGAGGGATCTGATACTTCAGACATCAACCTGGTCTGGGATCTGCTGTACCGTTATTCCCTTCCGCTTGGCAGGGAAGGCGTTGCCATGCATGCAATCAGCGTCATAAATCTCATGATGTATGACCTCTACGCAAGGGAACTCAATGTTCCCGTCTATAATCTCATCGGAGGAAAGACTAGGACCAGGATAAAGGCATATGCAAGCCACCTCCATCCGCTTCCCCTTGATGATCTCAGGAAGGAGGCATCAGAATATGTTAAGGCTGGCTACAGGGTCATGAAGATGAGGTTCATCGCAGGACCAGCTGATCCGGAAGCAATGGAAAAGAATGAAGCCCTGGTGAAGGCCGTGAGGGACCAGGTAGGATACGATATCGAACTTGCAGCTGATGCCTGGATGTCATGGACCTACAACTTTGCACTGCGCATGCTCCAGAAACTTGAGAAATACGAGCTCGCCTGGGTAGAGGAACCATTGCTGCCGGATGATTTCGAAGGTTTCAGGATGCTTACCAGGAAGGTTGGCATTCCCATATCTGCAGGCGAGCATCACTACCATGTTATGGATATGAAAAAACTCCTTGATTCTGGCGTCAGGATACTCCAGCCTGATACAATGTGGACCGGCGGTCTCACCAGCATGAAGAGGATAGCAGGCCTGGCAGAATCATACGGGGCGCAGATCATACCCCATGCCGGGAACATCTACAATCTTCACTTCATAGCTTCTGAACCGGAGGTAACTGCACCAATGGCAGAATACCTTACAAAGTACAGGGAATGGATGGAACAGCACATGACTGGAATTCCCAGTCCGAAGAACGGAACAATAGAACTGTCAGGAAAGCCCGGTTTTGGAGTTGAATATGACGGAAAAAAGTGAACACTGTTCAGTTACGGTATTAAAGACCGGTGAGGCCGAAGTCCCGGCCCCTGAGGTTTACTGGATGCAGGGATGGGATATGTGGGAAAGGCTTTCATTCCATGCAGTCCTTGTTGAGAGCGAGGAAACAAACCTGCTTATCAACACTGGCATGCCGGAAAATCTTTCCGAGAGAAACAGTGAAATGGTGAAGTTTGCAGGGGAAAGATGCAGGTTTGTCAGGCACGATATTGTGAATGAGCTGAGATCTCTCGGTATTGATCCTTCCGAAATACAGAATGTAGCCTTCACACCAATACAGGATTACACTGTTGGCGGGCTGAAGCTATTCAGAAATTCAAGAATACATGTAAACCGAAAGGGCTGGGTGGAAGATATAACAGCACCAAGTCATTCAAGCCATCTCTCCCGGAACCTCATCATCCCTGAGTATGTCCTGAAATACCTCATACTTGAGGCATGGAACAGGATTCAGTTCTTTGATGCCATCCCGGATTTCCAGTTGCTTCCCGGGATATCTGTCCGGTGGGTGGGTTGTCATCACAGATCATCGCTCGCCTTCATCATAAACACATCGTCAGGGAAGGTTATCTTCACTGACTGCTCATTCAAGTCCGGTAACATTGAGGAGGATATACCCATAGGAATAGCAGAGAGCATACTTGAGTGCCATGATGCATACAGTGCCCTCAGGGGAATGGGCAAGGTACTGTCGGCCTATGATCCGGGGATAGACGGATTCAGGGTCAGATAGGAGCTGCCTTTATTCCAGATTCCATGAGCTGGCCAAGCAATCTGTCAACAACGCTCTTCCGGGGATAAGAAAATGGCATCCTGCAGTAGGTGCTCTCAGTTATCCCCCTGTATTTCAGTATCACCTCTTCCAGATAGGAAAAATATTGCAATTTCCCCTCCTCATACTGCAGTATGTTTCTGACAGCCATGTAACTTCCTGCGGCATCCTCATCGTCCGGGCCTCGCGAGTACAGTGGCACAATATGATCGGGGAGCGCTGATCCTGGCACCGTTCCGGATGAACCTGCAATTATCTCATCAGGCGAATTGCAGCCAAGCATTCCCCCAAGAATCATGGTATCCTCACCGAGGGACTGCCTGATCGTTTTCATCCTTGCAACGATCGCCTGTTTGGACTTTCCCTCAACCTTGATTCCGGCGAAATTTGAACATTCCGCCTGCAGCCTCTTCAGTAACTTCAGGGGGATTCCATAGTTGAAATCCTGCACAATAAATGGAAGCTCTGTACTCGTGCCAACCTCAATGTAATGCCTTGCAATCTCTGGAGGGCTGTAACTGCCAAAGGGATTGTAGTAAGGCGGCATTATCACGATAAAGTCAACCCCGGCCCTTTCTGCCTCCATGGCGAGCTTCATGGCCGGAACGGTACCGGAATGGGATACCCCTGCGTACACCTTAATCCCGCTTCTGCAATGATCAACAGCTTCCGTATATACTGACACCCTTTCCTGACTGTTCATCTTGTAGAATTCGCCGCCTATCATGGATACAGCAATGCCTGAGCATCCTGAAGCCGATACAAAATCAATGCACCTGCACATCTGTTCGAAATCAATTTCACCTGATCCGGTGAAAAATGCCGGGATGGCCGGGATCACCCCATGTACCGTTGAATGCATAAATCATGATGCGTGAAGAATCAATTATACTTTACTGCCCGCACAGTTGTCTTTTCATCATATACTATATTTACGTACCTGTTCGGAAATACTTAAATATATTCCAGACTCGTTAATTTTTTAAAAAATGGTAGGTAAAGATGACAGAAATTGATTCACTGGATAATGCGAAACTGACTGGGAGACACTTCAGCTGGACACTGATCGCCTCCCTGGGAGATTTTCTTGATGCCGGCATGTTTGCTGGAACAGGGATCACACTGGGAGCCATAACCGCACTGCTTCACTACAATACACTGGAGACCGGGCTTCCAGCACTGATAACCCTGCTTGGAACTGCATTTGGTGCCCTCGGCTTCGGCAGGCTTGGCGATAAGTACGGAAGGAAATACATATATCAGATTGACATGATAATATATGCTGTGGCGGCGCTTCTCCTTGCCTTCACCGGTGTCATTCCCGGAAGGAGCTTCAACATAGTATGGTCATTGATATTCTACGGAATGGTCGGTATAGCCGTGGGTGCTGACGTGCCCACATCTTGGAGCCTCATAACAGAGTTCTCGCCAAAGAAGAGCAGGGCAAAGCTCTTTTCCATAACTAATGTCATGTGGTACGTTGCTGTCCTGATAGAACTTGGTTTTGCCATTGCACTTGTAAATACTGGCATGGTGCTTTTCAGGACAATCTGGATTCTCCTCGGACTGGTGGCAATCCTCTCCTGGTTCCTTCGAAGAAGACTGGCGGAATCACCGAGATTTCAGATCATGGAGGGAAGGAATGCGGATGTACAGAATACCATGGCTTCTCTTGGAATAAAGGAATCCAATGTCGCGGCCAAGAAGGAAACCTATTCGAGGAAATCATACAGGGAACTTTTCACGAAGTATGGCGGCGTCATGCTGTTCGCATGGTTCCTCTACCTCATGTGGGGAATACCCGCATCCACGTATGGTGAGTTCTTCCCATACATATTCAATTCCCTGCACCTGGTCTCCACACGTGCCACATTCGGATTCGAGGCCATCTACTTCGGCAGTGCCATAGTTCCAGGATTGCTGATATTCTATTTCCTTGCTGACAAGGTGAAGGTTGGCCGAGTGCCGCTATACCTTACAAGTGCAGCAATGTCAATGATCTCCTTCTACCTCCTGGTATATCCACCATTCCTGAAGAACGTTGGTGTCCTCCTGATATCGTTCCTTCTCTTCGGTATAGGTCAGGGGCTTGGAGTCTGGCCAATAACCAGGCTCATGTCCATAGAGCACTTCCCAACAAGCCTCAGAAATTCAGGACAGGGGTTCATATGGTTCACCATGAGGTTTGAGGCAGCCATATTCGGGCTTTTCACTCCACTCATCATAGGAGTGAATGGACAGCATGTGGAGTACATAGGCTGGATTGCCGGAACGTTCTTCCTGGCGGCATTCATAGTTGTGGCAGTCCTGTCCAAGACTTCACCATCCCTTGTGAAGACGGAGAGCCGTTCACTTGATGACACTTCGAAGGATGCTGAAGTTGTCACAAACTGAACCCCCCCTTTTTATATATCAACTGAGGATTGAGACATATGGGTGACAGATTCAGGGGTAAGAAGGCGCTTGTTACCGGTGGGTCACGAGGAATCGGAAGGGCAATTGCACTCGGGCTTGCCAGGGAAGGTGCGGACATCTGCATTACATACGCTTCCCATGAAGAGGAGGCTGAATCCCTCGTGGAAGAAGCAAGGAAACTTGGAAGGAAAGCATTCAAGTTCAGGATAGACCAGAGTGATACCAGCAGGGTACCGGCATTAATCAGTTTCGTTGAACATGAGATGGGTTATCCTGATGTTCTGGTTAACAATGCAGGGATATGCCCGTTCAGGGATTTCTTTGACATTGACGTCCCACTCTTTGAGCGGGTGATGAAGATAAATGTGGAGAGTCATTTTTTCATAACGCAGGCAGTTGCCAGAGGAATGATAGAACATGGAACCAGGGGCAGGATTCTCTTCATCAGCTCCATAAGTGCGATCGTCGGTGGTGAATTCCAGACCCATTACACAATAACAAAGGCAGGTCTGAATGGGCTTGTCCACTCACTTGCAATTGTCCTTGGAAGGCATGGAATTCTTGTGAACAGCCTGGAACCCGGCACGATCCTCACGGACATAAATGCCGAGGATCTCTCTGACACTGAGAAGAGACGGTACATGGAGAGCAGGACTGCCGTGAAACGTCTTGGAATGCCGGAAGACATGGTGGAACCTGCCCTTTTCCTCCTATCTGACGAGAATACCTATGTAACCGGAACTGAACTCCTGGCCGATGGTGGAATGCTTGTAAATCTCCAGTAGCCCTTTATTTTTTTGAAATATCAAATTTGACGTGATGCATGAGAAACCGGAAACACGGCAAACAGTGATATTCCTTACATGGGAATGTCCCTCAGCCCATGATCCCTCATCCCCGTGAATGTGGAATAACGGTTCAGCAAAGTAATTAAAACCAGTTAGACCGGAAACCGGCGGAAAGATGCACCGGTCAATGAGCCCGTCAATCAATCTAGATGAAACACCTCTGCCATTCCTCCGGATGTCCTTTCTTCAGGATCACCAAGGATGACGTCATTCATGTATTCCTGCCATCTGGAATTTATTATGCTCTCATTTATATGCTTCAGTGTATTTTCAAGATTCTCGCATTCCCAGTATCCGAACACATGGATGCCATCCCTGAATATGGAATAATTCTTGACCCCGGCTTCCTTCAGCATGGACTTCATCTCATCCCAGACACTGGCATGCCTCCTGTCATACTCCTCCATGTATTCATTTCTTATGGTAAGGTGGAATGCATATCGCATGATTTGGGAGTTCAGGTGCACTATATATCACTTGTCCAGAACCCATACGGCTCAATCACTTGGGAGTATGGGCGTGATTCTGAACCGAAGAAAATCCTTCAGATCACTTGGAGAACAGTCCGTGAAGAAACATGTGCTCTGATTCCCACTTCGATATAACCTTGCTCTCTGCCTTCCTCAGGGATTCTGCCAGCGCTGACTTGGACAGGCCCACTTTAAGGGCAACATCCTCAAGGTGTATCTTCCTTGGAACTGCATAGTATCCGGATGAATGCGCCCAGTGGAGCGCATGCCTTTCCTGCGGGGTTAGATCAAGGTTCGTGCCTATGAAATCGTCTATGTTGACTTCCATTGCCTTGAAGTAGAAAAGTTCCCCAAGATTCTCCAGTTCATTCCTGACATCGTGCAGGTCTTCGTGTGGTATGATTGCAACAATCTCCTCGCCGCTTCCGTCTATGAAATCACTCTGGAACAGTGAGACTTCGGGACAGAAGTCG
>DAJC01000014.1:0-3045 GCA_002498845.1 Thermoplasmatales archaeon UBA509
AATGATTATTGCAGGGGATGAAAATGTTCAGATTTTTGTCAGATGATGATAATATGTGCGGTCCCAGGCCGCCAGATGGTCCAATTTCAGTGGATTCAGAGATAATAACCCGCGTGGCGCGCCCCATGCCCGGTCAGGCGGAAAGCCTGGAATCCCCCATGGATTACGATGCGGTGTTCAGCGTGGTGAAAAGATCTGTGAGAAGAGTCACCGGCAGGGAACGGGCGGGACTTGGATTTGCTCTTTCACGGCTGCCGCCGACACTTGGAGCCTTCTGGCAGGTGGGAGGAAACTATATTGTTATGAATGAGGCACTTGTGGATGAGATGGCAAGGATTGCAACATCACCTCTGGAGTTCAACTCATTTGTGTACATGATATTGACCCATGAGTATCTGCATTCTGTCGGTTACATAGACGAACGGGAAGCCAGAATCATGACAGAGAAAGTTGCGAGAAGCACCTTTGGTGCTGGTCACCCGGCCACAACAATGAGCAGCAGGGACATATGGCAGATGTATCCGCAACTCCTGTCCGTACGCGGAGGAACAGGTTCATCCATAAGAATAATTTCGAAATTTGATTCGGATTCCCTCTCCTACTTTGCGTGAGTGGCATCAGTGTATTTCCAGAAATCAGTTTACGTTTCAAGGACTGCAAAGGTGCAGAAAATATTGGAACAGCAGGGGATTGCGTCCATGATGATTCCTCCCGGACCGGATTTCTTCTATTTCACAGGATTTGAAACGGAATCAATGGAGAGGCTGACTGTGCTCGTCATCACTCCAGACAGAGTAGTGCTTGTATGTCCATCCCTGATGAAGGAACAGGCGGAGGAAAGCACATGGCTGGAGGAAATAGAGGCATGGACGGATGATGAGGATCCATTTGCAATGCTGAAGTCTTTTTTGCCGGAGGGCAGATGTGCAATTGGAGGAACCCTTCCATACTCAATGCTGGGTGGTCTCAGGTCTGCCATCAGTGGCCCGGACATCCTGGCAGATACCTTTACCGCTCCACTGCGCATGTCAAAGGACGATGCTGAGCTCCAGACCATACATGAAGCAGTAAAGAAATCTGAAGCTGCTTTGCTGGACACATTTCCGGAAATATCGGCAGGAATGACGGAAATAGGCATAGCAAGAATCCTTGACAGCAAGATGGTGGAGCACGGTCTGCAGGGTCCTGCATTCCAGACCATAGTGTCGGCAGGCTCCAACTCAGCAATGCCGCACCATTCTCCTGACAATACTGCACTTAAGCGGGGAGACATGCTGGTTATAGACTTTGGAGGACAACATAACGGGTATGCCTCTGACATAACGCGGACATTCTTCCTGGGAAAGCCTGATACCCAGTTCGAGAGGATATATGATCTCGTGAGAAAGGCAAATGAGGAATCCAGGAACAGTGCAGGTCCGGAATCCACATACGGGGGACTTGACGCAAGAGCAAGGTCAGTAATTGAGGCGGGCGGTTACGGAAAATACTTCATCCACAGGCTGGGTCACGGTCTTGGGATATCAGTGCATGAAGATCCTTATGTGGTAGGCGGGAATGAGCAGAGGCTCATCAGAAATTCTGTATTCACCATTGAGCCAGGAATATACATTCCCGGCAAAGGAGGAGTGCGTATTGAGGATACGAATTACTTTGACGGGTCTCGCTGTGTGGCATTCAACACTATGACCCGTGAAATGCAGATAATCCACTGATCATTTTCCGCATTTCTTTACGGCCTCGGAAACAAGCCGGTAAACAAGGATAGATGCTTCCATTCCAAATTCTGTGAGGCGGCCACCGAATTCCATGTCATGGCTGCCACTTGAAATGAAAAGCGATGCAGTATCCGTTGAAGTACCCGGGGCCCTTTTCCCTGTTGCAGAGTCACGGATATCCATGTCGTTAAAGGCCTGGGCCTTTGCCTCAATTATATCCTGCATTCCGTTGACTGCCGCCGAATCCCCCAGGGGAGCATCCGTCAGCATGGCTATGTTCACCGTACCCTGAGATGGAATTCCATGGCTTCCCACGCTGAGGGCATTGCTGATTCCTGCGGTGATCCATGCACTTATGCAGAATCCGGCGGACATTATTTCTCCGAATGCGTACTTCTTCACGTCGCAGGCGGTAAAATTCATGCAGGTCTGTGAGGCCTCCAGCCCGCTGGCTTCAAGGAACCGGGTACCTTCACTGAGCACATCCCCGCGGAAGTCATGGGGAACAGTCCTGTTAACGTAATATTTGCAGGTGCCTGTGCCGCCATTGAATGGTGCAGAACTGAATTTCCTGACAGCCACGCCAAAATCAATCAGATAATGGGTGTCTCGCAAATAGAATTTATAAAATGGCCGGCTGCGCATGGAACATAATTATTGCATTGCAGAAAAATCTCCCCTCATGGCCGCCATAAAAATAGGGAAATTAGTTTTCAAGTTCTCTGAAGATTTCGTCGTAGATATTTTCTTCCGGCTTCTCCACTTCCTGTGAATTTGCAATCCTGTAAATATTGTCCTTCTTGAATTTCCACTGGTTGACTCTCCAGGATCTCCCTTTCATTATGTTCACTTCTTCCCTGAAAGTTTCAAGAAATCCAAATTCTTCGAGGTTATAGAATACGTCTCTTTCCGGGGCAGAAAGTACGTTGTCCAGCACGTAGTCCTCGTAGCCGAAAAATGAAAGAACGAAATCGCAGAGTTCTTCGACATCCTTCCTGGCCATGCCCTTCTTTCCGTAGGTCTTCTCAAGAGCACTGATCAGGATCTCCCTTGTCATTACGGCCATGCGATCCGCCACTTATTCCTGCAACCATATTAAGTTTTCTTATTTGATATGTGACTTCATTACTAATATCGTATTCCTGCGGGGTAAGCATATGCCAGATATTTGTGGACTTAAAATATCTCCTTTTGCAGATCATGGTAAAGAATTCGTATTTATTATTTTTAACGAAATTGAGCGGGAAATCCCCCCTTCCGAAATGGAAGGGATGAAAGTGAAACCTTTTTTCTGTTTTCTTGAAATATTACAATGCTCACCAGCAGA
>DAJC01000014.1:3200-20384 GCA_002498845.1 Thermoplasmatales archaeon UBA509
GATAGGGGAGGAGGTCACGAAACACTGTAGCCGCACATAACTGGATGACCGGTTGATTGCAAGATGCCGGAAAATATTTAAGCAAGCTAGGGCCGAAATGCAGGGTGCAGAAATGTATTCCAGGGCGATCTTCGTGGTGAGCTGATTCTGGAGAGAATGCCTTGCGGGATTTTTCAATATCCTGGCATGTAATGGAGTCATGGTGGCTGACGCAAAGGATCATTGGCTCTTCGCCAGCCCGGAACACATGGCGAGCAGCATGAGCCAGAGCGGGATGTGATCTGGCATATCGGCCTGAACAACCCTACCATGGGAAGAAAAGAGTTGCCATGGCATTCAAATTGTAATGAGTTCAAGGCGAGTATTTGATCTTGGTTCAAGTGTCAGGGTACCCTTGAATGGAATGATGTCCTGGGAAACGAATTTTCTGGAAGCGTCATGGACTGCAAGCCCCATGCCATCAATTATCCTTATAATGGCACCTTCAGGGGCCTCAAGGGTCACCTTCTCGTCTGCCTTTACGAAATATTCACTGAGTGTTCTTTCTCCCGTAGAAAACAGTTCCTTCCTGTATCCCCATGGTTCATCATCCCTGTCTGCGTAGTCCTTCCGGATCTGGTCAAGGTCCTTTTCACTGTCTATTCCAAGCCACATAGTTTCCTCAGTAAAGGCCCCGGCGAGCTTGTCGGTCGCCAGCATGGGGAAGACTGTTGTTTCCACATCCCGATCCATGTAATCCCTGGAAAAATAAGAAAAGGCTTTCTTTTTTATGTAATAGATGCCGGCGTTGATGAAATGGTCAAGGTATGGTTTTTCTCTGAATGTTGTGATCTGATCCCCAAGGGTGTCAACGATCCCAAATGGGCTGTGCATCCTGACTACAAACATCACAATGCCATAGTTAGATGCCTGCGAGAAATTGACAAACCTCTTGAAGTTGAGGTCCGTCACAGTATCCCCATTCCTCAGCAGAATGTCCTCATCAGATCTCTCTTTCAGCAGGTTTCTCAGTGAAAAGAGAGTGCCCAGCGGCTTGTCCTCCCGGAGATAGTGAAACCTGATCCCCATGTGCTCAGAACCGTACATTTCCTCAATCTTCTCCCCCCGGTAGCCGGAAAGGACATACAGATCCTTTATGCCAATGTTGGCAAAATCAAAAATCTGCCTGTCCATTATTGTGTAGTTCTCCCGTATCTGTACAAGTGCTTTCGGTATCTCATCGGTTATGGGCTTCAGCCTCTTGCCATAACCTCCCGCCAGTATGGCGCCAATCATGTTATGGTAATATCGCAGGTATTTTTAACATCTGTGAGCGGAGTCCTCCCTTTCATAAATGAGTCTACTAAAACAGGCCTTGTGTTATTGCATCTATCCTCGCCTGTTTTGGCTGGCTTCCGGAAAGGATTGATGTGGGATGCCTGAATATGATTTCCAGGAGCCTCTTGCCCATCCGTTCAGTTGTATGGGGCCACCATCAAGCGGCTTTGGTCCAGATCACGGGATCTGGAACACATCGCCTGGCTTGAGTATCTTCACCTGTGTCACATTTCCGGCAAGTTTTCTGAACTCCTCAGGGTCGGAATCTATTCCGGGAAATGTACCGTAATGCATGGGTATGGTGTACTTCGCCTTGATCAATCCGGCTGCCACTGCGGCTTCTCTTGGACCCATTGTGTAGAATCCTCCAGTTGGCAGAAGGGCAACATCGGGCTTGTAAAGCTCCCCGATATATTTCATATCACCGAAAAGAGCAGTGTCTCCGGCATGGTATATTGTCTTCCCATCGCCGGTTACCACAAATCCTGATTCATTCCCGCTGTGGACGGCAGCAGTAAGGCCGATGGAAACCTCCCCAAAGCGGGTCTGGCTTCCCTTGTTCATCCCAATGAAGTGATCCTCACCGAGTTCATCCTTTTCTCCCCCCTGTGACAGCTCAAACATTCCAACGATCTTTGCGCCGGTTCTCCTTGATATGGCATAGGCATCGCCCACGTGGTCAAAATGCGTGTGCGTCACCAGCACATAGTCAATATTGTTCAGATCACTTTCCTTCATTGCTGCCCTGGGATTATTTGTCAGGAAGGGGTCAATCACCATTCTTGTCTTGCTGAATTCCACCAGCCATGCGGCATGTCCGAGCCATTGCAACTTTACCATGTTTATCGGGTGAACATGTGTTCTTTCTAAAAAATCCTTTAGTGTCCTCATGCGTATAAACGATTTAACAACGTTTAAGTACATTAAAGAAATTAGCATGAGACTAATAATATGTTAAACACAATAACACTTACACGCAAGGAAAGAGACTGCCTGGTTCTAATCGGGGACAATGCAGCCTCAGATTTCCCCCTCAGGCTGGTTGAAGTTGCAAACAGCCTCGGGATCAAGTCCCCCACTGCACTGAATCTGGTGAAGAGGCTGGTGTCAAAGGGGATGCTTCTGAGGGAGCACGGAATGCTGGTGCTTTCAGCAGAAGGGAAGGAGGAATACGCAAGAATAATTGAATCACACCGTGTAATTGAAACACTGATGACAAGGAACGGTGTGGATCTTGATGATGCATGCAGGCTTTCATGCAACCTGGACTTCATCATCGATGAAACAGCAGTGAATTCAATCTTCAACCAGCTTGGAAAGCCGAAATCATGTCCGCACGGCAAGAAGATTGAGGTGGTCTGAATGTATATAAATCTCTGGAATCCTGAATATGACGGCCTCATATCTGCCCTGATCATATCATATCTCCTTGGCATAGTTCATGGTATAACTCCGGATGAACACACATGGCCAATAACATTCTCATATTCCGTTGGAAGCTACAGCACAAGGGGAGGATTCAAGGCGGGCGCCATGTTCTCGACTGGCTTCACCGTTCAGCGTGCACTTCTCTCACAGATCGCATATTTCGCCCTTGCAGGGATATTCATGACAGCAATGGCTTTCGGCCTCACTTACATACTTGTGGGAGTTGCCATGGCGGCAGCAGGTATCTATATAGCAACAAGGGGAAGGTACGCGCACTTCCACCTCATCGAGAACTATCTGGGAAAGGCGTTTCACCTGCATCCGCACGAGGAGGAGCAGAACAGGGAGGAACTGGATCACACCGCAAATCCCATAATACACGATCTGAAGCCCGTTCCCCTCAAGCTGGCTTTTGTGCATGGGCTGATTGCAGGGTTTGGATTCGGGGCATTTGCTTTGATAATTTATACAATACTGGCACCTTCAATGCCATCCCCATGGGTGGGGTTTGCACCCGGCCTGCTATTCGGCCTTGGAACAATGACAATGCAGATACTTTTCGGCATGGGGTTTGGAAAGTGGATGCAATCCAAAAAGAAACTCTCACTGCTGGGGATACAGTATGTTGCCAGGAACATAAGCCGCTACGTCCTGACATACGGCGGCTATGCTTTCATTGTGGCCGGGGCGGCAATCCTTGCTTTTCCAGAACTTCTTGACTATGGCATTAGCACCGGCATACACGTCCATAACCTTGATAACCTGGGAATTGGCTTCTTCATAGTGATCTTCGCCGTTGTCATAATTGGTGCGGTTGGGTATGTCCGGTCAATGAAGAATGCCACAAGGCTTTACAAAGTGGTGCCACCATCTCAGCCAGATGAAAGGGACGTGAGCCAGATCAGCGGGCACCCCAACCAGTAGGTGCATGGTGATGTCTGGAAGTTTATCAGAAACCAAACCGGGGCATGCCAACAGGCTTAGAAAGGGAACAGTGGGAACATGGGGGGCAATCGCAGAGGAAATAGCTGCAATGGCTCCAGCGTGTGATACCGTCGCGTTCATGACGTCGGCTGCTGCATTTGCCTTCGTCCTCACCCCGCTTTCTTTCCTCATCGCCACTCTGACAATGTTCCTTGAGGTCAATACCCTTTACCACCTTTCCAGGAGGCATGCCAGTGCCGGAGGGTATTATGGCTATATTTCCACTGCATTCGGTCCCCGTCCTGCAATTGTCTCTGGATTGCTGTATGTCATGTACCAGATCGCAAGCACTGCAGCAATACCCGTATATGTTGCAGGGGTTGTGCTTCCCGGGGTCCTTGAATATTTCTTCAAAATCAGCCTGCCTGCATGGGTCTGGATACCGTTCATACTTCTTTTCATCGTATTACCCATAGGCCTGGCAATTCTTGGAATCAGGCCACAGATGAAGTATGTGAGAATTGCGGCATTCTTTGAGGTGGCTTTCCTTGCAGTTCTTTCTGCCATAATTATCTTCAAGGCCCATGACAACACCCTGGCAGTGTTCAATCCGGGTGCCTGGCCCTCCTATTCCGGGAATTTCTCATCGGTTGGTGGGCCTGCAGCAGGAGTGGGGCTGGGGATGATTTTCGGGTTAACAAGCTTCATAGGATACGGCGGATCGGCGCCTCTGGGCGAGGAGGTGAAGAGCAGCAGGAACATTACAAAATCACTTGTCTACGGCCTCCTGATCGTAGGAATAGTTCTCACTGAGGTTGCCTACGCCATGACAGTTGGCTGGGGAGTCTCGCTCATGACATCCTTTGCAGCCAGCAACATTCCTGGGATAATCGTGGCAACCCTGTATACCGGCATAGCTGGAGGGCTCATGCTGGCAATGGTGGCGTTCAACTCAGCATTTTCGGATTCGGTTGCAATGCAGTCCAATGCGGGCAGGGTATATTTTGCCATGGCAAGGGATGGAATAATCCCGAAATTCTTTGCACACATAAGCAGGCGGTGGGTAACGCCGAGCAAAGCACTTGCTCTTATAGGGACATTTTCAAGCGTGGGTTCCCTGGCAGCTGCGTTCCTGATTGCCTACTCAATTGGAATATCGCCCATCAGGCTTATATCGGGAGCGGCAACTGGAATATATGTGACAAAAGCCCTGTCAGACACGTTTGATCTGCTGACGACAATAGCACTGGTTGGGCTCATAATAACTCACATCCTGCTGAACACATCTGTCATAACACTTTTCAGGCGCCTGAAGGAAGTTCACAAGAGGCGCCTTCACAAGATCATACATCCAATTGAGCATTATGTGCTGCCACTCATTGCAACAGCAATATTCATTTTCGTGCTGTACGAAAGTGTCTGGCCTCCGGTCTTCCCGGTGACAGAGGCAGTAATAGTGGCAGCCGTGTATCTGGCGTTCGCAATGTCATACGCAGTTCTCCTGAAAATAAGAAGGCCTGATCTGGTCAAAAGGGCAGGAAAAACAGTGAACATAGTGGAGGAAGAGAAACTTGCAGAACAGTGATGATCCTGTAATCATGGATCTGGCATTCATGAATGATATTAAGGGCCGGCTGTTTCTCTACCATGACAGGCTGGTCTTCCAGTCAAGGAAAATGGATAAGGTTTTCCCCATAGCCAGCATAAGGAAACTTGCCTACGAAAAGAAGACATTTGTGACATCTACACTCTTTGTTAACGATGTACCAATCACGGTGTGCAGAGCGCATATCTGGGCAGCAAGAATGGTTGATCTGGGACTCAGGTGCAATGTGGATGGGAGGATCAGTTAATTCTATATGTCTCAAGAACCTTTCAAATTATGATAAATGTTGGTTTTTTCTATTCAGTCGTAAGTGGCAGGGAACAGGAGTTCGAGGAAACATTCAAAGGTGTCATAAAGTTTCTAATGGAGAACGACACAGGAATAAGGGACGCCAGGCTCTACAGGGATGTTTCGGCTCCAGGGGAATACATGATATTCAGCGAATGGGACAGTGTTGATTCTTTCAGGAAGTTCATTGAAAGCAGGCCGTTCAAGGAAACAACGGAACAGGGCAAGAGCATCCTCAGGGGAAAGCCCAGGCATATAATTCTCAGGGCGGAGGAACCCTGATCAGTCTGCTGATTCCGGCTGTTGAACCCGGTTTCGCTCTTCCTTCCTGAAAGCAACATCGAAATACATCAGTGTCAGGAGCAGGAGTATTACGCCGCCTATGATCGTTGTGTAGAAAACCTGCGTCTGCATTGCATTGTTGTTCAGCAGGCTCAATAGGTTCAGGGATTTCCCCATGAGGTCTGGATATTGCGAATATGCCAGGAAAAATACCGAAACAGCCAGCAAACCCTGAAAAACAATCTTGTTCTGCACAATGGCCCTGGTCTTGCCGGAGAGCCACAGCACCGGCACAAGAATGGTAAGTATGACAGGCACCGCAAGGACGTAGGGATTATTCAGGTTCCCCAGATAAACAAAGGAGACTCCAGCAATTACCATTCCAGCCATTACAACCAAAGGGGGCAGATAAAGCTTCACATCCAGTCCATAGAATATTGAGGCGAAACCAAAAAGGAGGATTGCAGAGCCCATTATGAAACCGTCATCTGGAAGAAAAGACGCGAAGGCAGAAAGGCTGAACGTCATCCTGGAGTAATCTATGCCCCTGCCGCTGATGAATGCCGTGTAGATAACCAGTACCATTGCTCCCAGGACAAATGTTATGATGGCATAGATACTGTAGAGGAATCTGCGGTTGATCTTCCGGTTTTTCCATATGTACTCAGCAGATATTATGGACGCGTTCCTCAAAACATACAGAATGAGGAATAACAGGATGTAACTGATGAATGAATACGCAATCAGCGGCAGCGCCGACGGGATAAGGGCTTCAAGATTTACCACGTAGAATACAAAGAATGTTCCTGTAACTTCCCATATTGGGACGAGGTACCTGAAAACCTTTTGCTCGCTCTCCCTGTATTTGAACAGAATTGCTGATGCTGCCATGAGCTCCGTGGACAGGATTGCAAAGAGCATTGCAAAAATTGCCAGGTTGAGCCCTACTTCGGGATGAATGATCTGTACCATTTTGACCCCCTGCTTTTTTCAAGTTCCTCTTCAATTCTTTCCTGCCTGAGCACCTTTGCCGCAAAATAGAAGGTGAACGGTACAAGAACGAGATAGAAGATTATTATGGCGATACCCAGAGGAACCACCGAAGGAGAGGTATTTGCAGCCTGAGACACGGTCATGACATTGTAGATGATCCATGGCTGCCTGCCAACCTCATCTGTCACCCAGCCTGAATCATAAACCACCTCTATGAGAACACCGGCAACCAGCATTCCGTAAAGTGAAAGCCTGCCAGTAAGGTCTTTTCTCATGACAAGGAGATACATGAGATAGAGGGCGAATAAACCAACAAGCGTCCCCCCGCCCACCATAATGTCAAAGGTAAGATGCACAAAGAGGGGAGGCCAGAGGCTGGACGGAAACTGGGAGAGCCCCGGAACTGCAGTTTTTGAGTTGAGTGTAAGAAAGGCCAGTATGCTCTGCAGGCCGGGGATGGTGATATAGTATTCCAGATGTCCGTTGATCATTATTCCTCCAATCATTTCAGGTGCATTAACAGTTGGGTGAAGATTCAGCTCAATTGCCGCGTATTTGAGGGGCTGGAATGATATGAGCATTCTTGCATTGGAATCCCCGGTTATGCCTGCCAGAAGAAGGGCAATGAACCCCACAACTGAGGTGAGCATCATTGCTTTCCTGTAGAAAATTCTGGAATCCTGCGTATGGTTCTTCAGGTAGCTGAATGCCAGATAGGCAAGCAGCAGGAATGATCCTGCAGCAAGCGTTGTGGTTACAACATGGGATATTTCCACGAATCCGGAAGGTGCCATGACTGCAGCAAGCGGATTTATGTTGGTGGGCTGTCCGTTAACAAGGGTAAAGCCAGCTGGCGTATTCATGAATGCGTTGATCATTGTGATAAAAACCGCGGACATCACTGTTCCTATGGCTACGAAGAGTGAAAGTGCCCAGTGTTTGTACCTGTTCCGGAATGCATCCCAGTAATAAACGTAGAGAACGAGGCTGATGGTCTCAAGGAAGAAGGCAAATACTTCATAATAGAAGGGAAGAATGTCAACCTTGCCGATGAATACCATGAAGCTGGGCCAGAGCGCAAAGAGCTCAACAGCCAGAACAGTGCCGCTGGCAGTCCCAACGGCGAAAAAAATGACCAGTGCCTTTGCCAGGCGGCGAGATAGTGATTCAAAATACACGTCTTTTCTTCTCAGCCCTATGAATTCGGCGGCAGAAACTATGACAGAAAGTGAAATGCTCAGTGTCACAATCAGTATGTGCGCCCCAAGTGTGTAGCCCATGAGGAACCTGTTGAAATTGATCACTGACACCATGATTATCACTCAGTTGATGTTTATATATAATATTTCACGTGCAAAATTGTGCAAAAATGTTCATAAATGCATGATATAAACCCACCGTTAAAAGCACATAGGTGAAGGCAATATTCCTTCATGGCGCTGGAGGCAATCCATGGGTAGAGTCAACGTAAGCTTGAAGAACGATCTCATAAGGGCCATAGAAGATTACGCCAGCAGAAACGGAAGAACAGTGAGTGCCGTTATTGGGGAAGCAGCCAGCATATTTCTTGAATCTCAAGAATCCGGAATCAGGCCTGAGGATATAATCAGGTCGTTCAGGGTGCTCCTGATCCTTAAGGAGATCGATTCCGTGCCGGTCCCGTCCACACTGCTTGATGCCATGATCCATTCATCCCTTGAGGCATCTGGTGATAAAATCATTGAAAAGTGGAGGGAGAAGGGGGTAATCATAGGCAACATCCTGCGGAAATACGCAAAAACGCTTCCGGATTTCGCAAGATTCATAACAGAATACAGGGATCAGATACCCGCAAACGTTTTCAGCATAGAGCTTGAGGGGGATGAAGCAACAGTGATAATTTCCGGTGCCGGATACAGCAGGGATGCTGCAAGATGCACAGCGGAAGGCCTTTCCGGCTTTCTTGCATCCTATGGTTACAGAGCAGACAGCACCGAGTTTTCAGAGGGATTTGTTAAGATAGTGGCAACAAGGATTTCATAGAAGCGTTGCATAGGTACAGTACAATGTCTGATGGACAGAAAAACTTCCTCATCATTGGACACAGGGGGTTGCCCGGTTCTGCACCGGAAAACACACTGAAGTCATTCAGGATGGCACTCTCATCAGGAGCTGATGGAGTGGAACTGGATGTCCAGCTTTCAAAGGATGGCGTACCGGTGGTGTTTCACGATTTCACCATAGGGAGGATGTGCGGTCAGGATACTCCAATATCTGCAATGAACTTTGGTGAAATAAGAAACCTGAAGGTTGCAGGTTCCGAACCCATCCCAACCCTCAAGGAAGCCCTTGAATCCCTTTCCGGAAAGGCTGTTTTCGTGGAATTGAAAATCTCAGCCACAAGGGATGTTTCCTACAGGAGAAATGTGTGCGGAAGGATCAGGGAAGTTATTGTATCGTCCAAGATGAAGGAGAATGTCATAATAACATCATTTGATCATGATGGTCTGCGCCTGTACCGTGAACTTGACAGGCGTCAGCAGATCGGGATCATTTATGACAGGGAATCAATGGCATTCTATGTTGAACGAGGAATGGATCCAGAATCAATAATAGATTCATACAGCATACTTATTCCTGATTATACATACCACGCTGCGGATGATATCAGACTCCTTTCCGAGCATGGTAAGAAAATCTTTCCATGGACTGTAAACGATCCTGGAATTGCGAAGGTCATGAAGGAAGCAGGGTGTTACGGCATCATAACAGATTTTGCTGACAGGATGCTGCTCCTTCAGGACTAACAGTTAAGCTGTAACCATTTTGTACTCAGTGAGGTTACATATCTTATGAATACCGACATTGCCTTTATTCATGCCCCAAGCATCTATGATTTCAGGAAACGCAACCTCAAGGAGGGGCCCATAGGCGATGTGGTGCCATCCACTCCCGTTTTTGAAATGTATCCTGTTGGTTTCATAAGCATGCTGAATTATGCAATATCGCAGGGCTTCAACGGAAGGATTTCCAATCTTGCGGTTCTGATGCTCTCTGATGACAGGTTCGACGCGGAGAAGTACATCAAGAACATTGATGCTGCAATTTATGGGATTGATCTTCACTGGCTTCCTCACGTGCATGGCGCCTTCAATATAGCAAGGATTGTAAAGAAGCTGCATCCCGACAGGAAGGTTCTTCTGGGCGGGTTCTCATCATCGTATTTCGCAGATGATATAATGCAGAGCAATGAGGCAGTTGATTTCATACTGGCTGGAGATTTTGTTGAGAAGCAGCTCATAAGCCTCCTGGATGCGGTTGAGAAAGGTTCCAGCCTTGAAAATGTTCCGAACCTGCTGTACAGGGACGGAGGAAAAATAAGAAGAAACCCTCCATTGAAGGACGATAATCCCACTGCTGAGGTTTTCATAAATTATAAGGTCCTTGTCAGGAACTCCATCAAATACCATGATATCCGGGGGCATCTGCCATATTATGCATGGATAAAGAACCCCGTTGCAATGACTCTGATTCAGAGGGGATGCCAGTATAACTGCGGTTTCTGCGGCGGATCAAATTTTGCTTACAAGAACCGATATTTTCCTACCTCTCCGGTGAAGAGGTCTCCTGAAAGGATTGCAGAAGAACTGGAATCTGTGAAGGAGACCATAAACTCTCCTGTTTTCATAGCAGGAGATATAAACCAGACCGGTGAAAAATACTACAGGGAGCTTTTCTCGGAATTCAACTCAAGAGGACTGGACATGCCTCTGCTCACCGAATATTTTGTTCCACCTGGAAGGGAATATTTCCAGTATCTTTCCAGTAAAATCAAAGATTTCTCGTGCGAGATATCTCCTGATTCTTCAGACATGAAAATTAGAAATGCCACTGGAAGATTTTACTCCAATGAGGAACTGGAGAAATCAATAGCTCTTGCCAGGGAGTACGGCTCCAAGAAGTTTGATGTCTACTTTTCCATAGGCCTGCCAAACCAGACACTGGTGGACGTAATGAAGGATGCATCATATTCCGAACACCTCTCCAGTGATTACGGCAATGCAGAAATGCCAGTATATGGTTTTATTTCTCCACTGGCTCCATTTCTTGATCCAGGATCGTTGTTTTACGAAATGCCTGAGAAATACGGATTTACAATATTCGCCAGAAAAATCATGGATTACTACAACCTTCTGGACAGGGGAAAGTCATGGGACGATTTCCTGAACTATGAAACAAAGTGGATGTCGAAGGCAGAAATGGTCAAGGCTACATACCTTTCCGGCATAAAAATGGTGGAGGTCGGAAGCAGGCTCGGGTATATTGAATATGGTGAGAAGAACAGAATAATAAACAACATAATGAGCTACATGAACGGCGAGGATTACACGCCTCACGAGGACAAGAGCCACCACCTTACATACCTGGTCAAGGAGATAGACTGGTCCCGGAAACATGGCATTACCGGGGTATCCTCGTTGGTGTTCATCTACTCAATCTACGAAAGAATGAGAAGGGCAGTGTACGGGATGTGACTCATATTGCAGGGTAATAATTTATAACCACATAAGTCATAAAAACATGGACTGATTTGAAAAAACCATAATGGTTCACTGGTGGTAAATATGGATATGAAGCAAAAAATAAAGAGCATCATATGCGCAGTTGATTTTTCTGAGGAATCCATGAAGGCAGTTGAATTTGCAGCGTCTCTGGTGGGTCAGAACAGTGAGGCAACGCTATACCTGCTCAACGTGGTCAAGCCAGTGTACGCTCCAATTGGTGATTCTGCTGGAGCAGCGGAAATACTGATGGAACAGAATGATGCAATTGTCAAGGAATCAAAGGAGAGAATTGAGGAGATCGCAAAGACCCTCAGGAACAACGGCCTGGATAAGGTTCATGGTATCGTGAGAACTGGTGAGCCTGTTTCATCAATACTCAACACAATAAAGGAGTTCAAAGGGGACCTCATAGTCATGGGAAACAGGAAGCACGGATTCCGCAAGGGCATATTATTTGGATCAGTGTCCGAACGGGTTTCTGCTGATTCTCCAGTTTCGGTACTCATAGTGAGATAAGACACCGGGGAAGAAGGATCTTTTCCATTGCCTTTCTCATTTTTCAGTTGCTGAGTTCATAGGTATGGATTCATGCTTTCCCGGCAGCATCCTATCACCCGGTCGTGGAACGCAACAGTTCATATGCTGAAGTGACGGAAAATTACATTCTTTCCCAGGTCGATGAAAGCCATGGCCACAAAGGTCAGGAGCAGCACAAGAAGCACATCCATCAGAGGTATTGGCGTGACAAGTATGCCAAGCCATGAAATAAGGGATATTGCCACTATGTCTGCTGCGGATGCAGTCAACAGCCACCTGCTTGGTCTTGAATCCCAGAATCTCCTCCTGGACCTCACCATGTATACAGTGAACTGCCCGGAAAATACCAGCATGTCAAATATGAATGTATGTATCTGGCTCACGTTCAATCCAAGCAGGAGTCCGATTTCCAGTATGGCAAATGATTCCACAAGTATGAGTATGGCAAGGCTCATGGACGATCCCACCAGTGATCTAACATTCCACTTCTCAGGATTTCTGGAATAGCTCACGTTGTCCGTGGCTATTGACATGGTGACAAAATCATTTGCGAAGAGCAGCAGTATGACATCAAATGGAGTTGTAACAAAGAAGCGGTAGATAAAGAATGATGTTGTGAGGAACAGCGCCACCTGGATTGTTTTTATTATCTTGTTGAGGGTGTATGTCAGCATTCTCTGAAAAATCTTCCTGCCATCCTCCACCGCACTAACGATATCCGAAATTCCTTCGTGAGTCAAGACAATACTGGCGGAGGCTTTGGCCACGTCAGTGGCGGATGCAACGGCTATTCCCACTTCCGCCTGTTTAAGGGCCGGCGCATCGTTAACGCCATCGCCGGTCATGCCTGAAATATGCCCCTCCTTCTGCAGCATGGTCACTATGGTGAACTTATCTTCAGGGAAGACTTCAGCAAAGGAATCGCAGTCATCGATATTCACGGTTCCAGCCTTAATATCAGCCATTCTGCATATTCTCTCTCCTATTCCCACCTCCCTGGCTATTTCCATGGCAATTGGCGTCGAATCTCCCGTCACCATTCTGGCTTTCACTCCAAGATCCTTGAGCTGCCCAACAAGTTTGGCAGAATCTGGCCTTGGTGGATCATGTAGCGGTATTATGCCGCAGAACTTCCATTCATCACCATTCATGAGGGCAACACCAAGCGACCTGTAACCCTTCAGTGACAGATCCCTGACCTTTGACATGACCTCTTCAGGATCATGATTGTGACACAGCTGTGCAATCATCTGTGGGGCGCCCTTTGTCACCGTTACTGTTTGTCCGTTGATCTGGACAGTAGCTTCAGTACGTTTCAGGGCCGGGCTGAAAGGGGTGAACTTTACTCTGGTTACCGGTCCTGTATCTATTCCGTTTGCCTTTCCATAGGCCAGTATTGCCATGTCTATGGAATCCAGGCTGGCTTCGTCAGAGGCCAGCATTGCATACCTGATGAGGTCACCGGAATCGCATCCTACGGGGATAGGATCAACAACGGAAATCCTGTTCTGTGTCAGGGTGCCGGTCTTGTCAAAGCATATGGCATCCATGGATGCGGCATCCTCCACTGCGCTCAGCCTTGTAACCAGGGCACCCTTCCTGGAAAGATCAACTGCGCCGTATGCTGTTGCAATGGTGAAGGTTGCAGGCAGGGCAACTGGAATGGATGCAATCAGAACGACCAGTGAGAAGGGCAGAGCCTCCAGGATTGATACGCCATATAAAATGGCGAAAGCTATAAGGGCTATGACAAGAGCAGCATCTATTGCTGCCAGGTATTTCACTATTGAAAGTATCAGTGACTCAAGATGTGAACCGGCCTTTGCCCTGTTAACAAGTTCAGTTGTTTTTCCATAGAATGTGTTGCTTCCAGTCGCCACCACGACGCCTGTTGCCTCCCCACCCTTGGCAACTGTCCCGGAATATATTCTTCCATCCTTCCCTTTTCGTACTGGCTCAGATTCACCTGTAAGGGCAGACTGGTCTGAAAGAACTTCCCCGGAGATTATCTTGATATCAGCAGGAACTATGTCACCCATTCTTACATGCACTATGTCACCGGGAACCAGCTCTGCTGCGGGAATGAGGTTCCATTTTCCGTCCCTCACTGCTCTGGCTGAGACGTTAACTCTTTCAGTTAGCATCTCCACAGCATCGTCTGCCTTCGATTCCTGGAAATAGCTTATGATGCTGTTGAATATGAGCAACGCGACTATTATATAGGTATCAAGCTGCTTTCCTATAAGATAAGTGAAAACTGCCGTAATTTCCAGCATCCATGGAACGGGAGCCCAGAATTTACGGAGCAGCTTCATGACGCCGCTCTCCTTTTTTTCCTCGATTATGTTTCGGCCGTAGGTTTTCCGGCGTTCAATGGCATCATTTGTGGTTAAACCTGCCTCAGTTGACTTGAGAACTTTAAGGCTTTCAGCAGCGGAGATGCTGTCAAAACTGTCAGGCAACTTTCTCATCCCCAGACTTCGCGGTGAATTCTGTTTGAATTACGTGATGGGAAACGATGCAGCAGAATCCGGTCACTTTTTTTAATAGAAATATGAAGTCCAGAGAACATAATTTTGAATTGCGGGAATATTATTAAATCTGTACTTTCCTCAAAGTATAAGCTCTGTGACAGATATAAGATACCTGACATCGAATTTCGTCTTTCTCAGTATGGATTCATATAGATAAATGAAGTATCTTACATCTCAGGTTAATTGTTTAATTCGTAAGGTAAGATTTTATGTTGGTGATAAAATGACATTTGTTGATCCGTTGGCAGTAATGCTGATAGGACTTGCAATGGGAACTTTCCTGGGAGCCTTCTATTACTATTTCAAGGCGAGGGGAAACGAGGAACAGATACGAAACCTTGTGGTGCCAGCTCTGGCAATAGGTTTCTTTGACTTCATAAGCGGGTTTTACATGTCCTTTGCCTGGCCAATGACCAGCTTTGGAACTCCTTACAATATGCTGTTTGGCGATCCTCTGCTTCTGTTTGGGCTTCTCCTTATGGTATCCGCAGTGATGGTTTATAAGAACATGCATCTGGGCATGGTACCAATGCTATTCCTCCTGATGGGAATTTACGTGCTTGTTGGGGCATACAGCATAGTTGAGCTGAAGCTTGAGACTGGACAGGACCTCATAACAGCACTGGGACTATATCTCTTTGATGGTATCGGCGCCCTTCTGGCTCCAATTGCCTACATCAAGCCCGAAGGATCAAGGAAATCCATATACTATGTTGAGTGGATAATCCTTGGGATAGGCACAATATTTGCGCTGGTCATAGGTTACATGGCTCTGAACGGACATCTGGCTGCTCCACCATAAGCAGCGCAGGTATCTCTGTTTGCCATCATAATTTTTTTTATTTTCTGTGGCCGATGAGTTTACATCATCTCTAATTTTCTTCCTTGAATTCTACCTTCATCATTCCGTTGTTTGCTTAATAGAATCGCACCCCGTGTTGACGAACAGGGAAGATGGAATAATATTTATATATGCGAATGTTATATATCATTGATTGAAATGGGAAGAGGTTCAACAGGAGCGAAAGCCGGCGCTGTTGCCGGTATTCTTTATGGGGCAGTACTTGCGGTTCTTACAGAAATTATACTTTATGTTGAAAAATCAAGTATAATGTCTGCTCTGAGTGTTTATGCGAAAGAGTTCTCGACCTCTGCCATAACCATTTCGGCGTCTTCTATATATAATTCTGAAGTGACAATTGCGCCTGTTGGGCTTATAATCGAGGGAATCATAGGAGGCCTGATACTTGGCGCAATCTTTGGTGTTGCAGTGCACAGAATACCTGGGAGAAATGATAAGGTCAAGGGGATAGCCTTCGGTTCAATATTGTGGATTCTCTTTGACGTACTGCTTGGTCTTTTGAGCAGAAGCGAATACGGGAACACCTATTATGTTCTGACGGTTGTTGCAGGCCTGGTTTCAGTGGTTATTTACGGATACATACTGGGAGTATTGTTCGGCAAGTGGTGGGTGGAACCGTCCAGCCAGAGACAGAATGATACATTCCAGTTCAACCAGTGAAAAAACGACATTGTCCAAATTGAGAAAATTATTATTACTCTGTCTACTATCTATTTTGTATGACAAAATATTTCTCCGATATAAAAGGAGCTAAAAGAATTATAATAACCCGAGCTCCATCTAAATATAAAAAAGGAATAAAGGTGTTTCCGTTAATTCCATCATATGTAAAGGTGGAACTTGAAAATGGAGACGTAAAGACATTAACATACAAGAAGAGGTAAAATCTTTCAGTCTTTCTGGTGATTTGCATTTTTTCTTATCCATCAGAACTTAGCATTGCATCTCGTAGAATTAATTTAAATCACACTGGCGGTCTGCTCAGACGTGAGGTCATGGAGACAATCACTCTATTCAATACTGGCAAATCGCCATTATCTGAAATAGCACTGGAAATGGAAGAATTCAGAAGTGGTCTCTCTATTATTGATGAGGAAGGTAATTTAATCCCATTTCTCACTAAGGAGGATATTAGAAATAGATTAGCAGAGGGTATTAAAGCAAAACTAGACACAGATGAAATATTTCTGGCATGGATGGTTCTTTCAAGACCAATTCAACCGCAGGAATATTATGTGATAAAACTTCGGTATTTAGAGTATGAAGATCCCGAGAAGAATATATCTGATAGGACCGTAAGCTTCTTGCCACTTTACAGGGCTCCTTTTTTTAATGTTGTTATCAGTTTTTTTGCCAATGAAACATTAAGTGTTTCATTCGATTTTGAAGAAGGAGTTACTCATGAATACGAACCAGTTTTGTTTGCGAGAGATAAAAATGGGAATGATATCCAAGATGTTAGTATCGAAGATAATTTCCATTACGATGTAAATCAACATAACTTTTCTTTAAGTATATCCGGAAGAAGGAGGAGTCAAACAGGGATTCAATCAATCTTGCTTTTATATACTGTTTTTCCAGATAAGGAAGTCCGTACTATTGTAGGCGGAATAACTTGGTTCGCCATTCTTTTCCCCCTCCTAATAGTTATAACTTATTTTCACTTCAATAACCTTTCTCTATTTGGCATAATGTCCACAACTGAGTTGTTGTCTATCATTTCGTTAGGAATAGCACGATTCCCAAGTGGCTTAATATCCATAAAGAGGAGATTGATTGTTTCTATGACAGAGCTATTTTTAGTATATGTTCTAATTCTTATGCCCATAAGTTGGTTTTTCTTAATATAGACTCTGGGACATAAGTAGC
>DAJC01000015.1 GCA_002498845.1 Thermoplasmatales archaeon UBA509
CTACTTATGTCCCAGAGTCGGTTATTACCAATCATGGAAAAATCACGTTTTGCCTTAACTGCCGCTGTAATCCTTGTGGTGGGATTGCTGGTTGGGGGCTTTGCCGGTTACTATATCTCGGAATCGTCACATCCTGCTCCAGCAAGCGTATCTGTATTTGCAGCAGGATCCCTGGAATACGCCCTTGGCAATCATTTTAACCTGCAGTTCAAGAACACAACAGGCATTTCCGTTGGCCCAACATTTTCAGGATCAGTCAGTGGCGCCAAGAACGTGCAGAGCGGAGCCCATTACGATGTGTTCATATCAGCATCGGCTGGAGTGATTCCAGCCAACCTGATGCCTAAATACACCGACTGGATGATCATATTTTCAGCAAATGAGATGGCAGTCACATGGCTGAACCACAAATATAACATTCCCGCCGGGTCCTTCTGGTTTGAGAACATTACCGCCAAGAATGTCACAGTAGCGGCATCAACTTCACAGCTTGACCCAAGCGGATTTCAGGCAATAGAGATGACCAAGCTTGCAGGACTGCTCTACACTGGATGGGACAATGCAACGTATGGAAAGTACGTGCAGCAGGCGTTCTCTGATAACTTCACCATGTACATGAAGTACAACCGTGCCTGGAATGCCTGGTTCGGTCCAGGTGGAACGCTGGCATCAGAATCATGGGGCGGAAACTATCCTGTAAATGATTCAATGGCACTGTACAGCCAGGTGTTCGGATACATGCTGGGCAAGGGCTATACAAAGCTCACCACGGTTGAAATAGGACTTGATGGCCTGCTTGAGGCTGGAACCGCTGACTATGCGCTTACTTACAAGTCCCA
Organism: Thermoplasmatales archaeon UBA509; assembly: GCA_002498845.1. GTDB lineage: Archaea > Thermoplasmatota > Thermoplasmata > Thermoplasmatales > Thermoplasmataceae > UBA509. Next base: position 840 of record DAJC01000015.1, read on the forward strand.
GGCCATAAACCAGAACCTGTCATATTTCAAGGCTCCTGACGGATCCAATGGCCTCAGCTCCTGGATCAACCTTGGAAATATTACAGAAGACCACGTCCTGTTCTATGGGATGGTTAATTCCACGGGACCAACCACTCCCGACGACAACATCGGCAATCTTCCCGGAGCGCCCATACTGTATGCTGCAACGATCCTGAACGGGACCGCCAACCCGTCCATGGCTGCCGCCTACATCTACGATCTTGTGACGGGGTACGGACAGCACACTCTTGCTGCCAGCGATTTTGATCCACTTCCGGTGGCATTCGGATATCATATGTCCAATATCCCATCATATTTGGGCACCGTTGTGGAACCTATCCCGAGCTACATCCCGGCTTCAGCCTATGACTGATTCCGGGATGTTCCGGAAACATTATTTTGTCAACATTCCATGTCACATTCCATGAGAAACCGACTTCTTCTGCTGTTTTTTCCGTTCATGGCAGCATACCTGATCTTCCTGGTTCTGCCCATAGTGAGAATACTTACATTCAACTCCTTCAGTTTTCTCATTGGCGACGCCCACAGTGGAATACTGGCCAGCATATACTACACCTACCTCATCGCCCTTGCAGTTGCAGTTATTTCCGTGCTCCTGGCTCTCCCGTACTCCTTCGTCATGGCCCGCAGGAACACCATTCCATACCGGATCGCCGATAGCCTGGTGGAGATTCCCATAATGATCCCAAGCACCGTTGTGGGCATCATGATCCTCATAACATTTGCACCTCAGATGCCGGTGGGATCCGCCATTGCCAGAATTTTTCCCGGATATACATTCCAGGATTCGCTCTTCGCAGTGATCATAACGCTGCTCTTCGTATCCTCCGCATATTCAATCAGGATTATTGGGGTGAGCTACAGGCAGGAGATACTCCGGTATGAGGAGGAGGCCATGACACTTGGAATCAGCGATGCAAAGAGCTTCCTGCTGCTCTCCGTTCCCATGCTGATCAAACCAATGGCAAGAGGCATAGTCCTGTCCTGGGCCCGTGCAATCTCCGCAGTTGGTTCCCTGCTCATTGTGGCGTATTACATATTCCCCAGCTTCACCCAGCTGGCAGGAGTGTTCATCTACAGCCAGTTCCTTGGAGGCGGGCTTCCGAATGCCGCAGCATCATCCAGTATCCTCATAATCACCGGCATCATTGCAATGGCCATTCTCAGGGCCATGGGAGGAAGAAATGCAGCTGTCTATTAGGGACCTGGTATACAGGCATGGCAGCTTCACTCTGTCCATTGATCAGCTTGATTTGCCATCGGGGAAACATTTCATAATGGGCCCAAATGGTTCCGGCAAGACCACGCTGCTGAAGAATGTGTGCGGCATACTCCGTCCTGATTCCGGAAGCATACTTCTTGACGGTGTCCCCTCTGAGGACAGGAAATCGTGGGAGAGGCATGTTGCATATATCCCGCAGGATCTCCTGCTGTTCCCGGGGATGAGCGTCGAAAAGAACCTCATGTTTCCAGTGCGGCATGCAGGCGGGAGCATGGACATTTTTCATGACATGGTGGAGAGCATGGGACTGAAGGATATCCTGCAGAGAAAAGCTGACCAGATATCTGGCGGGCAGGCCCAGAGGGTTGCTGTGGCCAGGGCAGTCATAAGTGCACCTTCCCTCCTCCTGATGGACGAACCGCTCTCCATGCAGGACCAGTCTGCAAGGGTATGGATACTCTCTCGCCTGGATGACATGATGAAGAAGTACTCCTTCTCCATATTATACGTAACGCATGACCAGAGCGATCTGGACTTCGGATATGATTCCCTGACCTTCATGAATGCAGGGCGAATCACTGAGACCATGTCTTCCCTTGATGAGCTGCACCAGGCAACAAGTGCTGCGATGCTCCATTACGGGAACATGGTCAGGATCAATGGAAATCACTACCTGGCCGGTGATGAGTCAATAAGTTTCTCAGATTCCAGCGGGTACGGCTACAGGTGGTGGAAATCCCATGACTACAATGTGCTTCTTGCTTCCATTGACGGAGAGGAATATTTCATAAAGACCTCCAGGGTGCCTTATGGCAAATATCTTGTGCTGAACTTGGAACTTATGAAACCCCTGGGGCATGAATCCATACTGCAGGAAGGACGCTGAATCATCCGGACCGGATCAAATGGGAAAAATATGATTTGTGGAGAAATTGATGGATAAATCCGCAGGTGTGACTGCCTTTTTCATTGGCAGCCGCCGCATTTTCCGGTACAGGCAAATCCGTATATATCTGGATTGGTTTAGTTTTACAGTGGTATCATGAGTTATGGGGGATATACCGGTAAATTCCTGAGGGTGAACCTTTCAAAGGGTTCAATAAGCATTGAGGACACAAACATGAAGTGGGCCAGGGACTACATAGGCGGCCAGGGCATAGCAACAAGGTATTTTGTGGATGAGGTTGATCCAAAGGTCGATCCCCTCTCACCCGACAATATTATGATCATGGCGCCCGGCCCCCTGACCGGCACAAGCTCTCCAACTGCTGCAAGATACATGGTAGTGACCAAGAGCCCGCTCACCGGCACAATAACCAGGAGCAACTCCGGCGGGTTCTTCGGAGCAAAGCTGAAGCATTCCGGATTTGACATGATAATATTTACCGGGAAGGCTGATCATCCCGTGTACCTTTACGTCCATGACGGCAGGGCGGAACTCAGGGATGCAACTCACCTGTGGGGAAAGGATGTCTTTGAAACCGACGATGCACTGAAAGCCGAGACCGGTGTCAACGTTTCTGTTGCGTGCATAGGCCCGGCAGGAGAGAACATGGTGAAGTTCGCATCCATTGTGAATGACAAGCACAGGGCTGCCGGAAGGAATGGTGTTGGTGCGGTAATGGCCTCCAAGAACCTTAAGGCCGTTGTTGCATCAACAGGAAAAATGCCCCAGATCGGCCATGCCGGGAAGTACAGGGATACCCTCACGGCCATGCTCAAGAAGATCAAGGCCAATCCGGTCACAAGCCAGGGTCTCCCTGCATACGGAACAGAAGTCCTTGTGAACATAATCAACCAGTCTGGAATATTCGGCACAAAAAATTACATGGATTCTGGCAATGACCCGCTTGCAGACATGGTCAGCGGAGAGACTCTTGCCGACACATACCTAATAAGGAACACGCCATGCTTTGCCTGCCCCATTGCGTGCGGCAGGGTATCCAGATACAATGAAAGGGAGACGGAGGGACCTGAATATGAATCCACTTGGGCTCTGGGCCCCAATACAGGCGTACACGATCTCTACACAGTCATAGCCGCAAACGACAACGCGGACAGGCTGGGATATGACACCATAACGGCTGGAAACACATTATCTGCCGCAATGGAGCTCTACGGTGAAAAGAAGATACCCGACAGCGTTGTGGGCCCAACAAAACCGGTCTTCGGCAACTCATCCTTCATCCTGGAGGCCTCTGCCAAACTGGCCTACCGCAAGGATTTCGGAAATGACCTGGCTGAGGGGTCCCTGAGGCTGGCCCGCAAATACGGTGATGAGAATGCGTCCATGAGCGTCAAGGGACAGGAAATTGCTGCATACGATCCCAGGGGCGCTTACGGAATCGGCCTGGAATATGCCACAAGCAATATCGGCGGGTCCCACATGAGGGCATACACCATTTCCAATGAGATACTGGGTGTTGAACCTGTATCCAAGCCTACAGAAAAGGAAGGCAAGGCTGCTCTGGTGAAGTACGTGCAGGATTTCACCGAGGTCATGGATTCATCCGGGCTCTGCCAGTTCCCGTCCTTTGCACTGAACCTGGACGACTACCTGGCACTTGTGAATGACGTCACGGCCTTCGACTACACAAAGGATGAGATTATGCTGGCTGCAGAGAGAACCTGGAACCTCGAGAGGCTCTTCAACCTGAAAGCTGGCATAAAGCCCGAAGAAGACAGGCTTCCGGAAAGGTTCCTGAAGCAGGCCCTTGAAAAGGGTCCCAACAAGGGAAACACGTTCCCAATGGATTACCTCCTGAAGGACTACTACAGGGTCAGGGGCTGGGATGAGAAGGGAATACCCACAAGGGAGACAATAAAGAGGCTGGGCCTGGAATACTACTCACTGTAGTCACCCTCCGGCCACGGGCGGGAATATGTCCACTGAATCCCCGCTCTTTATGACTTCCTGAAGTCCCTTTCCGAAAATTACGTTGACGCCGTTTATGAGTATTATGACATTTCCCCTGAGTTTTCCGTCCTCAAGCATCAGCTTCCTGAATGGCTCACCATAGCGATGGCAGAGGGAATCCACAACCTCGCCCACCGTTGCCTCCTCATAATCCATGGAATCTTCCTTCATGCCTGTAATCTGCCTGAGATTGGCATAATATTTTACCGTAATCATTGCCCTGAAAACATCGGGATATCATATTTACGCTTTTCTGACGCCATGTGTCTATCCATTTCTTATTGCCTGCAGTGAACCGAAAGCTATTGCGTATATGCTGCAATTGAATTCAGTGGCATGATTGAGGCTTTCGTTGGGAAGGGGGGCGTGGGGAAATCCACGATTTCAGCCGCTTACGCAAGGGTACTGTCAGGTCATGGGAAAACCCTGCTGGTTTCAACGGATTATATGCCGTCACTGAGGCACATATTCACCAGGGACTTCCACAACATAACAGTCATGGAGATATCTGAGTCCGACATTGCTGCGGAGTGGAAATCCAGGTATGGAGACCAGGCTTACGCCATCATATCGGAATTTGCCGATGTGGGACCTGAGATACTTGATCACATTGCCAGCAGCCCCGGTGTGGGGGAAGAGTTCATGATATCACGCATCGTTGATCTCCATGATTCCGGCAGGTATGACTATGTTGTCTGGGACACGCCGGCATCGTCCTCCACCATGCACCTCCTCTCACTGGAAAGGGATTTCTACAACCACCTGGGGCGTGACCTGAAGTTCCTCATCTCCGCAAGGGACCGAATCAGAGGCGACAGGATCGGCGCAATACTGAAGGAGTGGCAGAAGCTTGCACAGGATGTGTGGAATCACATGGAAAAGACCAGATTCTTCCTGGTTTCAACGGCAGATGCCCTGAGCCTGATCCAGGCAGATGAGATCCAGGAGGAATTCAGGAAGATGGGCCTCAGCATATACGGGAGGATACTGAACAGATCCAGGGAGACACTGCCGGGATACAGCCTCTCAATTCCTGAGATGCATGGCACGGTGCAGGAGATTGTGGAAGCCATGATGGAACCCATGGAGCGGATTTTCAGGGAATCACACAACCAGTGACATCACCGGGAATATCCCGAAAAATCCCTGCCAAGAACTTCAGTGAACCATCTGCTCTCAAGGACCTCAAGAAATTTCGAAAGCCTGTCCCGGCTCTCCCTGAGAATGAGGAAATCATATTCCTCCTTTCCAAGAGGTATGAAGTCCAGCCCGTACATTACAGCAGCCTGCCTTATTGCCACACCTGCATCTGCCCTGCCGCTCCAAATGGCATTGGCAACCGCATAGTGTGTTTTTACCTCATAGGTGAACCCCCTGATATCCTTCCCGCTTATGCCTGATGACGAAAGCATGCTGTCTATGAGAATCCTTGTCCCGGAACCATGGTTCCTGTTGACAAATGACAGGCCATGGGAGGCTATGTCCGCCAGTGACCTTATTCCATGAGGATTCCCAGGCCTGACAAGTATTCCCTGTTCCCTTGTGTATCCCTTCACAAGCTCCGCCTTCTTCATTAGATCGTCATCCGAGGAGAAATCATTGTACTTCATGCTTGCCGGATTCAGTATGTGTACTCCTGCAAGGTCAGCTTCCCCTCTCCTTATTGCCTCCACACCTCCCGTGGAGCCGATGTTGATGACCTTTACATTCATTGAGATTTTCCGGAATATTGATTCAATGGCAATGTCATGACTTCCAATGAATGTGAGATCAGGAATCTGCACATCGTCTGAATATAGTGACACCTGGGTCATCTCTCCAGCTTCAATGTACGGCCGATTGCCGTATGCAGAAATGTAGCCGTCTGATCTCATTACCCGGGAAACAGACCCGGAATCGCCCAGGAGAGGATAAGCCACCATGGATTCCCTCTGGATCAGGCTCACAGGCACAAGATTGGTTTTTCCCTGCGCCAGGTGCACCCGGACGGGCACGGTGGCGGAAACCTGTCGTGTTTTCCTCCCAATGCCGCATGCCCCCAGGAGCGCAGGGAGGAATACTGTGTCAAATACCATGATGGCAGACACCGGAAAACCGGGGAGGCCTATGACCGGTGTATTTCCCATCATGGAGAGAAGCGTGGGCTTCCCCGGCTTGACCTCAACGCCGTGGAAAACAATGCCCGGCCTGAACTCCGCAAGAACGTCGTACACCATGTCGCCTTCCCCGGCCGATGTGCTTCCGCTTGTTATGACGGCATCATTTTCTGCAGAGAGCTCGGCTACTGTCTTTCGAATTGCTTCCCTGTCATCCTTAACGATACCGTGGTATGTGGCCTGGAATACCGGATACTGTCTGAGTATGGACTGCACCGCAGCGCCGTTGGATTCATACAGCCGTCCCGGAATCAGATGGCTGCCTGGCTCCAGCAGTTCATTCCCCGTGGAGAGTACGGCAATCCGCATTTTCCTCCTGACGGTGACAGAACTGATTCCAACTGAGTGCAGCACGGCAATCTCCCTTGATCCCACTGTGGTGCCGGCCCTGAGGATGAGTTCACCCCTGGAGAGGTCAGATCCGGCCTGCGAGATGTTCTCGCCCGGTTCCACAGACCTGAATACCTCCAGGGTCTCTCCCTTCTGGCGGGTGTACTCCACCATGATGACAGAATCCGCCCCAACTGGAACCACGGCACCCGTGGCGATTCTTATGCATGTGCCGGGCGCATGCATTTCAAGGGCAGGCTCCCCTATGGATGCTGAACCTGCTATCCTCAGCATCACAGGCGTATCCTGTTCAGCTCCCTCCACGTCCTGCGACCTGACGGCGAACCCGTCCACCTCTGACCTGTCAAAGGGAGGGGAATCAATGCCTGAGAATATGTCCGAATCCAGCACCCTGCCCTGGGCGTCCACCGCATCGATCCTCTCTGATCCTGTTATGCTGCCAATACTCTCCGCAGCAAGCCTTTTTGCCTCTTCCATTCCAACAAATTTGTGAAATATAAGTGCCATCAGTAAACATCTCCAGTGAGTGTTATGTCCACCATCTCTCCTTCCTCCAGTCCCTCCCTGTTTTCCGGAATCACGGTGATGCCGTTTGAAAGGAGCAGAGACGACAGTATGCCTGACCCTGTAATCCGCAACGGGTCAGCAACAAGCCCATTCTCCGTGTTCCTGACCCTGACACGCAGGTATGATCTCATGCCATCCCTGTTGGCGACTCTTTCGGTCATGGCAGCCCTGACCACGACCCTGGTGCGCTTCAGTCCGGTCTGCACTGCCAGGAACGGGCCCAGGAAGGCCTCCAGGGAGATCAGTGCGGCAACGGGCAGGCCCGACACTGAGAATACTGGCTTCCCGCCAACATCATACAGCGATATGGTGCGGCCGGGCCTGATCATTACTCCACCGAATATCATTTCACCCATCCCGTCAAGCACATCTGCCACAAGGTCCCGGGAACCCAGGCTTGTGCCGCCGGTCACTGCCAGGATGTGGTGCCTGCCTATGCTTTCATCTATGGCGGACCTGATTTTATCCGGATCATCGGGCACCACGCCAAGATCGCCTGTACGCATGTATGCAGATGAAAAATAAGACAGGAGCAGCGGCTGGGTGGTGTTTCTGACACCCATCCCCGGCATGATCTCATTTCCCGTTGATATTATGCCCATTTCCATGATTGCAAAGACCTCCAGCTTTTCTATCCCCACGGCAATGCATGCAGCCATGTGCTGTGCCCTGATGATCTCCCCGCTGCCCACAATCTTCTGGCCGCTGGTAATGTCCTCACCGGCACGCGACACGTTCTCGTACTTCCTCACGGACCGGAACACCCTGAGGGAATTTCCGGACCTTTCCGCATATTCTGCCATAACCACTGCATCTGAGCCTTCAGGCATCTCCCCTCCTGTGTATATCTCATATGCCTGGCCGTGATCCATGGATGCTGGATCGGTTCGCCCAGCCTCAATCTCCCCCTTCACTTCAAGGGTTATGAAATTGTATTCCGAAGCGCCGGATACATCTGATGATACAACGGCATAACCGTCCACGGCGCTCCTGCTGAATGACGGTGAGTTCTCGCGTGCATAAACATCTGATGCTGAGATTCTCCCTGCTGATTCACGTACCGGGATCATTTCAGTGGCGATCCTGTCCCATTTTCTCCCAGCCAGACGCTCCAACGCCGTGGAAAATGCCATGAGGCTACCAAAACCCTGCATCTTCCTCCGGTTGCCTCCCATAGAATTGAATTTTTGTACAGTATTAATCTCTATCGATTCACTGCCCTCTGTTCTTCAGGAGGGATGTGACGGCACCAACAAGGCTGAGTATGGCCGAGATGAACATCACCGTGCGGAATCCCTCTGAGAAGCTGTTGAAGTACTGGGGAGTTATCGCCACAACAGTTCCGGAAAACATCCCCATCGTCAGGGGCCTGGGTATGTAGGCGGATATTATCACTGTTGCAAGAACAATGCTGAACAGCTGGCCCGTGAATCTCATGGTTCCAAGGAATCCCGATGCGGTCCCGGAGTTGTCGCGTGATACTGAACCCATTACGGAATTGGTGTTTGGTGCCGAGAACAACCCGAATCCTATGCCGATTATTCCCAGAAGGACAAGTATATTTGCCCTGGTGAGTGGATGCATGAAATAGAGTCCCAGGAATGAGAGGCCTATTATGAGCATTCCCAACGAAGCAATTGATCTTGACTCGAACCTGTCTGAGAGCCTTCCTGCCACCGGTGACAGTGCAACCATGAACACCGGCTCAGGGAGTATCAGTATGCCGGACATGAAGGGGCTCACGTGAAGTATAACCTGCAGGCATATTGAGAAAATGAACACTATGGAGAACGTGCTGAGGTAATTGAGCAGCGCAGTGAGATTTGATGCGGCAAATGTCCTGTTTCCCCGCAACATTTCCATGGGGACTGCCTCACCTGCCCCATGTGTCCCGTACCTTATGAACAGCATCAGGAAAACCGCTGCAATGGGCAGAATGTAAGCTGACCTCAGGAAACCGGTCACATCCCCAAGCGCTACATATGCAGTCAGTGAAAGTATTGCTCCAGCAAGAAAGGCCGGGCCCATGATCCCTGATGCCGTTGTACGCCTCCTTATCTCAATATTCCTCATGCTTACGGCTGACAGTGCCAGGGCTGCAAGGCCCACGGGGCCAGAGAACAGGAATACAGATCTCCACCCGGTGAACTCTATAAGTATACCTCCCAGAAACGGGGCAAAGGTCAGTCCCAGGTACACTGACATTGCATTGATGCCCAGCGCGAAGCCGCGGCCGCCGCGGGAATACACATAACTCACGATGGCGGTTGAGTTTGTGCTTAAGACTGCTGAGCCAAGTCCTGCCAGGAATACCATGGCAATGAGGAACGAATATGATGAAGAGAATGAGGCAGCAATGGAGGCTACGGCAAATATTATGAGACCGGCACGGAAGATCCTCACTCTCCCCACATCGTCGGAGATTCTTCCAAAGAATATCATGAAGGAGGCCAGGGGAATGAGGTAAACCATGGGTATCAGGGCCACCTGCACAAAGTCCAGGTGGAATGAGACACCAATCCGTGGGACCGCAAATGCGATGGCACTTGATAGGAATGGGGTCACGAATGCAGAAATGGAGGTTGTGGTAAGCACAAGCCTCCTTGAGACTGAATCATTCAATCACATCGCCATGGCATGCATGGCCTGTCCGCACATTAACAGTTCCTTTTTATGTTCACTATGAAGGTATCAGGATAATCCATTCCCTGCATTTCCCTCCGGCACAACAACGGATATCCCGCCCCTGATCCTTGAAAGGAAAATCCCTGTGAACATAACCACGACACCTGCAATGGAGAATATGCTGGGAATCCTGGAGGTCATGAATGCTTCCAGCACCACTGTGAATATGGGTACGCTGAATGCAAGGACGGTTATGCGGTTCACCTTGCTTATGCGTATCATGTAATTCCATAAGAGGAACTGAAGGGCACCGCCAAGTGTCCCCATCCAGGCGAGATCAATGAGAAATCCTGTGGTGATCCTGAGATGGAAATCCAGGGGGCTCAGTGCAAGCATTATTCCTGCGCCCACAATGAACTGTGTTGCATTCACCGCCACAGGGTCCTGGTCCTTGAGCTTCCTGTAAAATACGGTGAAGGTGCCCCAGAAAAATGCGTTGATGACTGTCAGTACCATTCCGACCAGGGTAAAGCCCGAAAGAAGCGGTATACCGTATATGAGAACTCCGGCGAAACCTATGACGATTCCAAGTATTTCCATTCTTGATGGCTTCTCCGATACCAGGAGAAAAGCTATGGGGAGGGAGAAGAGCGGCATTGAATAACTGAGGACTGCTGATTCCGATGGGGACACGTAAAGCAGGCCGTATGCCCAGAACACTGTGCTTGTCACCGTTACGGCGGAAAGGAAGAGAAGGCTCTTTGTCAGTATAATTCTCCTTGAAATTGAAAGCAGCATTGCCCCGGCTATGAGATATCTCAGTCCCATGAAAACAAAGGGCGATGCAAATACGAGCCCATCCTTGGCAAAGAAATACGAAAAAGCGGTAAACACAACGTAAGGCAAAAGAAACTTGAGTTCCTTCAACCATGGGGTGAGCATTCTCCCGGCTAAAGCTTTGCCATAGCCGGTATTTTCACTTTTTCCTTCATGAAAATGTCCTCACAGAAATTCTATTGTTAAGAATTAATGATTAAGATAATGCCATGTTGTGAGCAATGCCACGGAATCCATGATATATCAGGAGCTATATTCATAAGTCGGCAAGGAATAACATATCCATGACAAAGATCAATGATGCCGTGAAACTTGTGGTGAAGGAAAATCCGCTCTACGCAACCATGATAAAAAGCGGCCTTGTTAACTATGCAAATCTTGCCAGGAAGATCCAGCCAACTGTGGAGAGCATGACGGAAAAAGATGTGAAGATCAACACCCTTGTGAAGAGCCTCACCCAGATAAAGCCTGAAACAACGTGGGGCAAGCAGATAGATCTCCTGAGGAATTCCAAGCTCTCACTGGATTACAAGTACAAGGAGAAGCTTGTGCCAAGGCCTGAAGATATAGATAGCAAAGCCATTGTTGCGGTAAGGACACCCCAGGGATTCAAGTGCCTCATGGGAGGGATGGATGACGGCGATCTTGCCCTCATAAAGATAGAACTTCCGGAGGATGCATCCAGAAGTCCTGGACTTACGCTCTTTGTGGTGGAATACCTCATGCTGCAGAAGGTGAACATCGAGAAGATATACCGGTTTGACACGGAGATCATACTGACGGCCAGGCAGGAGGATGCTGTCAAGATTCTTGAGCACCTGAGCAACCTTATCTATAGATCCAAGGTGTAGTTCCAGCCAATAAGCCTGTGCCTTAACGGTTCAGGCATACTGTTTTTATTCAACCTGCCGATGAAAGCGGGATATAAATGAGGCCATCAATATCGCCTGAAGGGGATACTGCATATCTGGACGAGATTCATGATGACAGCGTCCTTGCCGTTTCCGGATTCAACCTTGCAACAACACCGGAGTTCCTCATCCTGGAGCTTTACAAAAAGTACCAGGCCACTGGGCATCCGAAATCCTTGTTCCTGGAGACAGATGCGCTGCCGGCTTCTCCCGGGAGAGCCCTGGATCTCGTTCTGAAGGACATGTCGGAATCAGGTGACTGCGGTTTCATCAAAGGGATGCTTGTTCCCTTCATGGGGTTCTCCCCATATCTCCAGAAAATGACCCTGGAGGACAGATTCCAGGTGTATGGATGGCCAATAGGTATCACCGCTTACTGGTTCAGAGAGGTTGCATCCGGCAGGCCGGGCCTGCTCACCAAGATCGGCATAGACACATTCCTGGATCCGGACCAGGATTCCGGCACCCTGAATGAATCCGCCGCAAGGAACAGGATGTGCTATTCAACAAAGATTGATCTCTTCGGGGAGGAATTCCTCATATACAGGGCACCGAAGCCCAATGTTTCCTTCATCAGGGTCACGTCCTCGGACCGGCTTGGAAACCTCAGCATGGAGGATGAGCCCATAAGGGGAACTGTCATGAGCATAGCGCAGGCCAGCAAAGCCATGCCAAATCCTGGAAAGGTTGTTGCCCAGGTCAAGCGGGTTGTGGCCGATGGGGCATTTTCACCCAGGCAGGTTGAGGTCCCATATCCCCTGGTGGATTACGTTGTGACATCCCCACCTCAATACCACTGGCAGGCAAGTTCATTCGAATATGATCCAAGGGCCTGCTTCAGGGTCAGCCCCGGAAATACCGACCGGCTGCTGGGGGACATGGGTGCCAGCAAATCGCCGCAGCTGCACAGGATCATCGCCAGAAGGGTTGCGCTTGAACTCATACAGTTGCTCAACAGCAAGGGTTCCCCAATACTGATCAACCTAGGAGTGGGTGTTCCGGCTTTGCTTTCCGGAATCATCTCTGAAGAAGGTCTTTCCAGGGATGTTGTGAGCGTGGTGGAATCCGGTCCATGGGGCGGTGTTGCCTTAACGGGACCGGACTTTGGAATCTCCATGGGGGCATTTGCCCTTTCCACCATACCTGACATGTTCTCCAATTATGAAGGAGGGATCATAGACACAGCCTCTCTTGGATTCCTCCAGGTGGATCAGAATGGAAACGTGAATCCTTCATACATACCTGGAAAACTCACGGGCCCTGGAGGATTCCCCGTCATAGCCGAGGGTACGCCGCGGGTTTACTTCGCAGGCACTTTCACCGCCGGAAAGAGCGACATCGCTGTTGAAAATGGAAAGCTGAACATCAGGTCGGATGGCGATGTCCTGAAGTTTGTCAACAGGGTATACAAGATCTTTTTCAGCGGGAAGCAAGCCATGAAATTCACAAAGGAGGTCAGGTATTTCACCGAGAGGGCAGTGTTCACCCTGACAGAGAACGGACTCAGGCTGGATGAGATTGCACCCGGCGCTGATCTGGACCGGGACATACTGGGCAAAATGGAGTTCCGGCCAGTGGTCTCCAGGGAACTCAAGGAGATCCTGCCTGCTGTTTTCTCGGGGAACAGGATGAACCTGAAATACATGATCACGCACCACTGATTGGCACCTTCATTCATGATGTGGCACCAGCATGTACGGTGTCATCAACTTTTAATCTGTAATTGTGATATTCATTCATGTCAGATGAAATAAAACAGGAATACATGCAGTTCAACAACGGCACGCTTTTTCACAGAAAACTTGACACAGGGGCACGAAAGAACATAATCCTTCTCCACGGGTGGTCATTCACCTCCAGGAACTGGAAAGATGTGGGTGCTTTCCAGCATCTTGGCGATCTTGGATTCAATGTCTATGCACCGGACTATCCTGGATTTGGGAACTCCGACCCCCAGGACAGGTATACCATAAAGAGAGGTGACATATCCAGGGGCACAGAATTTGTCAGAGACTACATGGGGCACATTGGTCTGAAGAATGCATATTTGCTTGGCGCCTCCATGGGCGGTGGCATGGTGGTCATGGCAGCCCTGGACATCCCGGATATGGTTGATGGCATCATAGCCGTTGCACCTGCATGGGTGGAAGATCAGAAGGACAGGATGGCTGGAATCACGAAGCCTGTTCTATTTATATGGGGTTCCAATGACAATGTGGTGATGCCTTCCCTTGGGCAGCAGTACTCCTCCATCATAAAGGGATCAAGGCTGGAGATTGTGCAGGATGCACCACACCCTGTATACATAGACCAGCCCATTCGGTTTTTCTCAATAGTTTCTGATTTCCTTCGATCCCACTGAAGCCACCGTTTTGAATTGTGGCTTCCCATCAGCCATGGGAAATTTTAAGACCATATGAATAATTTTTTAACATCCTGATGCTTATTCTCCCTATGATAATTGATGAGATAAACGGAATGCTGAACCGCCAGGTGGTATTCTCTTTTTCAGTTGACCTGCCAATCACGGATTTCTCAATGAAGTACAATCTGCCCATGATCGTCAGGATCAGGATCACCAAAGATGGCGGTTATGCCCTGGTGAACATGGAAAACAGCCCCGGCCTGGATGAAAGCGATCTCAAGGAGATATCGAAATATGATGTGAAGAGGACCAGGGATGCCATAATGGCCAAGGTAGACCTTACTGGAACAAAATTTCTTTCCGGTTTCATAGCCCTGAATGCTGTCCCGTCTCTGGTGGTGGACGGAGTCATCGTCCATGATGGATACTGCTACATATATTTCAGGTTCCACGAGAACGACGAGCAGAACGTAACAAAGGCGCTCAGGCAGAATTTCATGGATTTCAGCAGGTATGCAGTTCAGTACATAGGCCCCAGCACCGGAGCCATAGACGTGTTCAAGGAGCTTTCCGATGTCACGCCCCTGAAATACGTTGAGATAACATCGTCCGTTCCACCATCCTTCATGAACATAACGAATGATCCGGTCATTGTCAATCTGGGGGTGTCGTGGACACGGGAGTTGAAGTATCTTCTGGAGGATGAGATAAGGGCCGTATATTATGACAAGCACTCCCTTCTGACCGACAGGAACAACTTCGTTACCGAAATATCAAAAAAGGATCATATATACGAGACATCATTCACAAATCCACTTATCCAGTTCTTTGTGAAGCAGGCCTCGGAGAATTTCACAATAACCCTGGGAATGCCTCAGAAACTCAACGGGAAAACATTCTCCTTTTCCACCATAGTCCCCCAGATCGTTCTGCCGGACTTTTTTGAGACAATGAGGGAGGCAATCAAGCAGTTCCAGGAATGGGATATAGACATACACTATGTCAGGGATGTTGAGGCCCTGGAATCCCCATAATCACCTGTGTCCGGATTCCATCCGGAATCACGCCCTGAACATAGCTACCTTCATATATACAGGGCCACAAGTGAAACCGCTATGGCCGCAAGCACCGCATATCCCAGATTCCTGGTGCGCAGTGCCACCATGGCTGCGACGACCAGCGACACCAGCGATCCGGCAGTGAATTCCGTTATGTTGTAAACTGCAAGGGCAGAGAAGGCCGAGACTGCAAAAAGGTTGAATATCTGCTCCATGTGCCTGCCCCCGCTGAACCTGGAAATGACAAGCCACGGCACCAGCCTCTGTGAGAGACTGAGAATGGCAAGGACAGCGATCAACAGTATGAGGATCATGCTGGCCTCCTGCTCATCACAATGGCCATACCAGATGCAACTCCCACCAGGATTGGAACTATTATGAAGTATGAAGGCAGGTGCAGCGCTCTTGCCGCAACAGAAACTGCAATGGATGCGGCGGCAGTCACAGCTGTCGATCGGTCGGATATCTTTGGCAGGAGCAGCGCCAGAAAAAGTGCAGGAAGTGCGATGGCTATTGCGGCTTCAACTCCTGGCGGCAGGAAATTCACCAGAATGGAACCAACCGCTGTGGAACCTATCCAGTTCACGTAGGCATAGAGGCTCAGAATCCTCACTGAGCGCTTCGGCAGTGGTGGATCCTGCACGGAGAGGGCGTAAACCTCATCGGTCAGGAGGGGCGCGATTGACATCATATCCTTCAGCGTTATGTCATTCCTGATGCCCCCCACATGCGGGCCGTAAAATGTATGGCGGAGATTGAGCAGGAAAGCTGTCAGGAGAAGCGTGCCAGGATCTATGCCGATGCTCCAGAAACCAACGAAGGCGGACTGGACTGCACCGGAATAAACAAGTGCAGAAAGCGATATTGTGGCCCAGACAGGCACATGAAGTGCTGTTGCTATGGCGCCAAACGCAATGCCGGAAGGGACATAACCTGCAGATATGGCTGTCAGACCGCCCCTTAAATCCCATTTCAAGGAAGGAACACTTCTCCTGTTTCCCCGTCACTGGTTGATGACAAACCTGTCTTCTTCCTTTTCAGGTGCCGGGTTGAAGCTCCTGCGGCCCTGGATAAGATGCACAGCCTCGCCTATTATGAGCCCGGCAGTCAGTGCCAGTACCACGTCAACCGCAAATGCGATGGTACGGTTGGTGGGATAGAGAACTTCCAGCAGTATCCGGGACACATAGGAAGCCAGCCAGATTATAAGGATGGCTGGAGAACGCCTGTAGTATACTTCCCCGTTCTTCATGAAGAATGAAATTCCGCCGCCTATTCTCAGTCCAACGACCGCACCGGCAGGGATCAGGAGAAGGGTGTAATATATATCTGTGTCCCCGAGGTTAAGGAATATTACGAATACCAGAGTTAACAGCACATAGAATACAGGAAGAAAGAGAACCCTTCCTGTGCTGTAGCGCCTCCCGTATATTCCGCGGGCGATCCTCCTTGCCACTATGATTGCGATGATTGCCAGAAAAATGACCAGTGTTTCCATGGAGCCTGTAGATGGCAATCCGGGTTGATTTGCCTGAGTTGCATTTGTATATATGAGGGCTTCCAGCAATGTTATCTCTGACTTAATATGTGTTAAGATTAATATTTTATGATCCATCCTTAGAGCGGTCTTTCATTCCCCGCCCTGATTCGGAGGAACAGCTGTGGGAAGTCGTCCATGAGCTCTGATAATTGGAACTGCCGTCGCGTCATTCAAAACCCTCATACCACCGTGTGAAGTACTGACGGAATATTTCACCCATCCATTTCCCAAAGATTTCACTGGCTTCTTCCAGGATCCAATGCTCCCCAGACATTTATAAATTATGAAAAAATTTGGCATGAATTCGCTCACATCCGGGAACTGGTACCATGCTGCTGAAAAATCCAGGAAAGCTACGAGTCTTCCCTGATGAACCTTTCCAGGAGCCGGTTGTAGCCGTCCCGATCCTCCCACATGGTCAGGTGGGAGCATCCCTTGAATATGACAAGTTCTGAGTTCCTGATCTTGGCGTGTATGAGGTTGGCCACCCCGGGAGTTACCTCATCATATTCCCCCACTGTTATTAGTGTAGGGATTCTTATGTCCTGTATTCTGTCTGTTATGTCCCAGTCCCTTATGGTACCAGTGATGGTGAATTCATTGGGTCCGTTCATTATCCTGTAAACATTCCTCTTATCCCCATATTCAAGTGATCGGGCTACTTCTTCAGGGATGCTGTCCATCCTCAGGAGGTGCTTCCTGTAAAATTCCTTCACAGCGGCCAAATACTCAGGATCTGAGGCATCACCTGTCTCGTCATACCTCCTTATGGCATCCCTGGACACAGGTGTGAGGTTATCTATGAGGCGGTACATTTCTGCCACCGTCAGAGGCACGCTTGATAGGCCCCCGGAAACAATAAGACCCTTCAGCCTGTCCTGATATTTCAGGGAGTACGCCAGCGCCAGTGCCCCGCCATATGATGACCCCATGAGGAAGACCTTTTCGTCTCCGACAAGAGCTTTCCTGAGCTGCTCGGCCTCCTCCACGCCATAATCTATGGTGAATTTGCCCTGATCCGGCTCCTCTGATCTGCCGCAGCCGAACTGGTCGTAAAAAATGACGGTGATGCCGCGATCCGACAGATCTGCAAGCGGCAGAAGATAATCATGGGACATGCCGGGCCCGCCATGCATGGTGATCAGCTTTGCCCGCTCCCTCTCTGCCCTGAATATCCTGTAAAATATGCGGATTCCCTGAATTTCCAGGAACCCATCTTCTGACTTCCCTGCCATCAACTACACCATGTAACTGAAAGGTACTGAAAATATAAATGATACGTCAGGACATGCCCGCGTATCATTTTGGTGATCCTGCATTCTTGCTGCCATGAGATGCCATCTGGTCAAACATCTCCGTTATTTCCTCGACCGATTTTCCCTTTGTGACAGGCATTATCATGTAGAAGACGGCAGCCGCAGCAACAGAGAGCACACCGAATACCACAAGGGACCCTGCTATGTGTATTGTGCTGTCCATGAAGGGAAATATCTCAACTATGGCAAAGTTGGCCATCCAGTCTATGAAGGCTATGAGCGAGGCCATGGTGCCACGGTATTCTGTGGGGAAGTATTCGCCCTGTATGATCCAGCCGGTTCCACCAACGCCGAAGGCAAAGAATACTATGAAGAGGGACATGGCAACCAGCATTCCGATGTCGCTGTTGGCATACTTCAGGGCAGCGCCCAGGAATCCGAACACTGCCATTCCTGTGTATCCGGTTATGGCCAGGGTTCTTCTGCCTGCCCTGTCAATTAACTTGAATCCAATATACGTGGCCGCCACGTTTATGACGGCAAATATTGAAGCTGCCTCAACGGCAAATTCCTCGCTCATTACGCTGCCGCTTGCAGTGGAACCCACAAGATGCAGGCTGCTGATGATCAGCGGACCATAGTAGAATGGTATGTTTATTCCTGTAATCTGCTGGAACATCATGAACAGCCCCACTATGATGAATGCCCTCTTCACCCCGGGCGTCATCCGCTTTCTCCCTGCAGATGACAGGGGATACTCCCTCTTCAGCTCCTCCTCATTTGTGTCCACCCCAAGCCTCTTCAGAGACTCAACGGCTTTCTCATATTTACCCTTGAGAACAAGCCACCTCGGGGATTCCGGCATCACAAACCTGAATCCCAGACCGATGATTGACGGCACTGCAGCCACTCCCAGCATTATCCTCCAGTCAAGGTTGAATGCCTGTGAGGGCAGGCCGTAAAGAACCGCAAGCCCAATGAGATATGCTCCCAGGATACCCACAGTGATCATCCACTGCTGCAGTATGCCGAAACTGCCTCTTCTCCTCTTTGGTGCCCATTCCGCAATGTAGGCGGTTGCAATGGCCGAGTCCGCACCAACTGCAATTCCTATGAGCGTTCTTGAGACCAGCAGCATGAAGAGGTCTACTGTTACAGCGGACAGGATCGCCCCAAGGCTGTATAGAAAGGCATCGAATATGAGCATGTACTTCCTGCCGTATCTGTCAATAAGTCCTGCCGCAAGGAGCGCACCCACTGCGGCACCAAGGGACACCCCTGAGAACAGGTATCCCTTGATGAAGGGATTCACCGTCACGTAGCTTGAGGGGAGAAAGCCCTCCACAATGCCTATGTTTGAGGTATCATAGCCAAAAAGAAATCCTCCTATTGTTGAAAGAACGGTCAGAAGCCAGAAAAATCTTGATGTTTTTCCGTTATCAAGCCTTTCAAGAATCCGTTCCCCGGTTCCAGTGCCTGTGGTTTCCATTCTTCCAGAGCGCAATATCAACTATAAATTTTTGTCAGACGATATT
>DAJC01000012.1:0-11761 GCA_002498845.1 Thermoplasmatales archaeon UBA509
GTTAATCAGGGGAAAAGATAGGCTCATACTGTCAACCGGACAGTTGAAAATGAAGTGGGTTCTTATTGTTGTGGGAGTCTACCTGTGGATCATGATGGGAAGCATCGCCTCATTCTTCGCTTCAATTCCGGCACGTATCAGGCATAAAATAGTGCAGTGACTGGATGTTTATATTATGGAACTTTCCAATAAAAAACTGAATTTAAATATATTTTAAGAATCTGGAGCGTAGGTCCCCGGAGACCATGGACACTCCGAGATATTCGTGTTGAATATGACGTCATTTGGTGCCATTATATGGAATTACAGGCTTGATCCACCATCATTCAATGAAATGGTGTCACTGACTCCGGAAAAGATAGATAATCTGGCTGCCAGCGTATCGCAGCACTATGTGGTACTTTCAACCTGCAACAGGGTTGAAATCTATTTCACAACTTCTGACGATTCGCCCCACGTGGACATGGCCGGTGGGATTTATCTTTCTGGACTGGATGCAGTTTCACATCTTTTCAGGGTGGCATCCGGGCTCGAATCCATGTCTTTGGGAGAGCATGAGATACTGGCCCAGATCAAGAGTTCCTATGAGAAATACAGTAAAATGAACAGGACCGACAAGCTCATTTCCCTCATTTTCCGGAAGGCAATAAGTACGGGGAAACTTGCAAGGGAAAATACCAGCATCTCAAGGGGAAAAACTTCCATACCTGTGATCGCACTTGATCTGGCTGCAGGAATCAGGTCCATACCGGAATCATCTGTTCTGGTCATAGGGATGGGGCAGATGGCGGAGACGTTCATAAGGTACCTTGTTAAGACACCTCCACGGAAACTCACAATTGCAGGGCGCAACAGCAATCTGGGAGAGGAACTTGCCAGGCGGTATGGCGGGGTATATGTCAGCACGGATAGGTTGCCGGAGGCTGTCAACCAGAGCGATATAATCATCGCTGCAACGTCTTCAAAATCAATACTGATACATCCTGGAGACATTTCGAAATCAGGACTGCAGGTTTTTATTGACATATCAAACCCCATAAATATAGACCAGGGGGTAAGATATATTCCGGAGAAGGTGGTCATTGACCTGAATACAGTGGAGGGAATTGCTTCCCGGAACAGGGAATCAAAACTGTCAGAGATACCAAAGGTCGAGGCCATAATCGATGAATCACTGGCAACGTTCTCGAAAAAACTCATGGAGTTCCAGGCTGAGGAATTTATCACCAGATCTTATTCTTATGCAGAGGAAATAACAAGGAGCGAAGTGGATCGGCTTCTGGAGGAGATCAGGAAAGGCAGGAATCCCGATGACGTGAGGCTGAAGATGGTAAACTCCCTAGTTAAAAAACTGCTGGGGCAGTATGCCACATCACTTCGTGATGCCGCCCTGAGCCATGATTCAGAAAAAATGAAAATTATCAGCTCAGCATTCCTGAATGACGGAACGAATTCATGAAATTGATTTGAGACTGTTCCTTGATGCCTCCACCACTTTCCCTAGATCGTCGAGAGTATGTACGGAACTGGTGAAACATGCCTCAAACTGCGATTTCGGGATAAATACCCCATTGTTCAGCATGGTGTTAAAGAACCTTGTGTAAAGGTCAGTACGTGACCTCAAGGCAGCTGCTCCATCTGTAATTTCACGGTTATTGAAGAATACAGTGAACATGGTTCCTGATCTGTTGAACTGAATATCTATGCCCTTTTGTCCGGCGAAGTCCACTATTTCGTCACCAAGTTTTGTCACATACGAACATATGCCGGTATAGTCGACATTCTTCAACTCCTGCAGTGTGGCATATCCTGCAGCCATTGCAAGAGGGCTTCCGGAGAATGTGCCCTGCTGGTAGAAGGTACCACTGGGTGCAACATCCTCCATTATTTCACGGCGGCCCCCGAACATTCCAACAGGCAACCCTCCGCCTATGATCTTTCCAAGCGTCGTCATGTCCGGTTTCACACCAATCATATCCTGATAGCCGCCGTATGATGATCGGAAACCAGTTATGACCTCGTCAAAAATAAGAATTGAACCACTGTCACTGGTCAGTTCCCTGGAAGCCTTCAGGAATTCCGGATCCGGTGGCACAACCCCAACATTTCCCAGAACCGGTTCCGTGATAAATGCCGCAATCCGCGGTCCAAGATTCCTGAAAACCGTTTCAAGGCCAGGTATATCATTGAAGGCAATTTCCAGTGTTGAATACCTTGCCGGGTCAGTATCCGGCTTATATGGAGCTGCAGACAGGGCCATATCGTGTGCGCCGTGGAATCCACCCGAAATCTTGAGAATCAGATCCCTGCCCGTATGGTGCCTCGCAAGCCTCAGAGCATGCATTGTTGCCTCCGTACCGGAATTTGTGAATCTCATCATCTCTACGGAGGGAATTGCTTCCCTTATGGCCTTACCAAGCTGTATCTCCCCTTCTGACGGAGCGCCAAAAAGTATTCCGCGTTCCATCTGGATCTGAAGTGCTTTCATTACTCTCTGATTCCCGTGTCCCAGGATGAGGGGACCGAATGCCAGGCAGTGATCAACATATTCCCTGCCATCGGCATCATAAATCCTGGATCCTGATGCAGACCTGATGAATCTGGGGTAAGGTTCATAGAAACGCACTGGTGAGTTCACTCCACCCGGAAAGATCTCCCTTGATTCCTTATAAAGTGATTCCGAAGACATGGCAAGAAATCGGCACCTGAGATTTAGCTTCTTTCATTGAAGTTTCAGTCCTGCCGTTATGCGGCATTTTTCATAGGCAAACCTTTTGAGAAAAGTCAGATTAATTACCATACATACCATGGGGTTGCAAATGGTGAATGAGAAATCCTTCGTAGAGGAAGCAATCCAGGAGATAAGATCAAAGCTTACGGATCGCGGCATCCTGGCATGTTCTGGTGGGCAGGACAGCACACTCCTTGCGGTGCTGGCCAACAGGGCTGCTGGAGAGAAGGTCCTTACTGTGTTCGTTGACACGGGCCTTCTCAGAAAGGGTGAACCTGAAAGAGTGGAAGCCATTTTCAAGAGATTTTCCCTGAACTACCGCATAATTGATGCCTCAGATCGCTTCCTGTCAGCCCTGAAGGGCATATCAGAGCCAGAGCAGAAGAGGAAGATCATAGGCAAGACCTTCATCGATGTTTTTGAGGAGGTGGCAAAGGAATATGGCGCAAAATTCCTCCTGCAGGGAACAATTGCCCCAGACTGGATTGAGAGCGGCGGTAGCGTCCGGGAAGTAATCAAGAGCCACCATAACGTTGGCGGCCTCCCGGAGAAAATGAACCTGAAGCTTATTGAACCACTCAGGGACCTTTACAAGGATGAGATACGGGATATTTCACGTTTCGTAGGGTTAGATACGGATGTACAGCCTTTTCCCGGCCCCGGACTTGCCGTACGAATAATTGGGGAGATCACCAGGGAGAAGGCCGATCTCCTGAGGGATGTAACGGAGATAGTGGAACGTGGTGTCAGGGATGAGTATGCTGATGCATCGGGCAGGCCCTGGCAGTACTTTGCAGTGCTCCTGCCGGTTCAGAGCACCGGCATACATGGAGACAAGAGAACTTATGGCAACACGGTGGCCATAAGGATGATTGATACCAGCGATGCAATGAGCGGCACATTCACGAGGCCATCATGGGACTTCCTGGACAGAATTTCCACCGAGATAACCAACGAGGTGAAAGGCATAAACCGCGTTGTTTATGATGTGACGAATAAGCCGCCGGCAACAATTGAATGGGAATGAAAAATTCAGGTCTTCAGGTAATTTAAATATATGGCGAAGCATTGTGGGTAGTTATCATTAAAGGGATATCATGACAGAAGAGGAATTATTGCTTTCGGAAGAGGAATACCAGAAATCCGGCATTCACATAGGAACACAGGTAAAGTCAAAGGATATGCAGGAGTACATCTTCAAGATCAGGAACGACGGCCTTTACATCCTTGACATCAAGAAGACCAACAGCAAGCTCATAGTTGCAGGAAAGATGCTGTCCAGGTTCAAGCCCTCTGAAATACTGGTCGTAGCCCAGAGGCAGTATGCATTCAAACCAGTCACAAAGTTTTCAGAAGTGGTTGGGGCAGAATCCATAGTCGGCAGGTTCATTCCGGGCACCCTGACCAACCCACAGCTGTCCAGCTACAGGGAAGCAAAGGTAATCATAATCACCGATCCCCTGGCAGACACGCAGGTCATGAAGGAGGCAAAGAGGGTTGGAGTGCCAATAGTGGCTCTCTGCGATGCAAACAATAAGACTGATTTCGTTGACCTCATAATACCCACAAACAACAAGGGAAGAAGATCCCTGGCAGTGATATACTGGCTGCTGGCAAGGGAGATCCTGAAGAACCGTGGTACCATAAGGGATTACTCGGAGTTCAACTACACCATTGACGATTTCGAGTCCCAGATCTGATGGTCATTGAGAAAGGGGTCCCTTACCCTGATAATTTTTACATATGCAGTCCTTGAACCGGATCTTCCGGCAAATACCATTTCTTTCCTTACGCCCTGCGCGACCCTTACGGCCCTGCTTATTTTGTACCATTCCTCAGTTTCCTCAAGCACATGCACAAGGAACTCTGCATGGGCATCAATGTTAACACCATAAACCCTGAAATTTGCTCCGTACTTGAATCCTGTTCTCACTATGAATCCCCTGGACACAAGATCGCGGAAAACCCTCATGGTGAGGCTCTCATCGTTACCTGCCGTTCCGGACAGAAGTGAAGATTCGTATTCGTTCAGGAGCCTTATGCTCCCAAGGGTCGTCCCCATCCACTCAGGTATGCCGCTGTCCTCGGATGCAGGGGTACCATTGAGATCAACTATGTTTTTTGGGTTACCCAGCGCAGTCCTGACATTACCTTCAGGTTCAAACGGTCTGGCAATGAACATTGTGATATCGTGATCGTCGTCTATGGCTGCATAGATCGAATCATTGCCCGCTACGAGCTGGGAAAATGTAATGGTGCGGTCTTCCCTGACCGTGACAACAGGTCCCCTGTAATCCTCACGTGGCGTTCTTCTGTAATACATGGAGTTGTTCTCAACCTTCACCAGGAAGCCCTTTGATTTCAGCAACTGAAACAGGTAGAAGCGATCGGTGAACCCTGGGGGCTGATCAAACGCGCTGATGAGGGAAAGAAGGCTTCTCATGGAGGGATTCTCCGCTGTGATTCTTCCCTTAATAACAAGATAGAGCGCCTCGTACGGATCCAGGTAGAGGATCCCGGAAATTATCCTGCCCACTCTGTACTTGCTCTGCAGATGAGAGGGCCCCTTCCCCTCTTCTATGGAAAAGACAACCTTCTGGCATATTGCCCTATGCGGTCCGCTGCCTTTTTGCATAAACCTTCTCCACAAGGCTGTCGGTGATGCTGTTCAGCAGCTCCGGAATGCCTTCACCGGTCCGCGAGGATACCATCACATAGTCCACTTTTTCCTTTTTTCCAATCTTCTCAATATCCTCAGTCCAGATCTGGGCCTCGTACTTCATGTCAGATTTAGTTCCCACAAGCAAAATCTGGGGTTTTTTCTCAAAAGTCTTGGAATATTTCACTATGTCATGGGCAAAGTCCAGTGAAGCAGGGTTTGTGACATCCACCAGCACAAGTATTATGTTGGATCCTGGAAGAAACCTTTCTGCCTCCGGGCCATCAGATATTTCCTGGAGCAGCAGATCAGCAGATATCTTGGTGCCGTCCCTGTCAACAACAAGACGCTTCCTTGAAAGCAGTTTTGAAGCCGAACCAGGGCTGTCAGAATCGTATACTACCCGGGATATGAGGGCACTTTTGCCGGTACCTTTGCCTCCGGCAACACTAACTTTCCAGGCAACACGATCCATGACCATTGGCAATTGATTAGGAGGATTTTCTTATAGTTTTTGCTGGTGAAATCTCGGTTCGTTGCAAATTGCCGTCGCAGTACAGAAAGTTACAAATACGGTATGCTCTGTTCCGATATTTCCGCGGAAATATCATGAATTTTCCTCAGCTTTACTGCAGGGAAGTCTGCATTATTGAGGCAATCTGTGTGACTTCGTGTTCTCCGACATTTTGACGCTATTCAATATTCGCTATTGATCACTGTTCTGGAGGAATGCCATATTGTTACGTCTCAGCATAATATTCTGTCAACCTTGTAAAACGTTGGCTCTGACAATGATTCGCACTGAATAGGTTTATTAACTTTTTGGGCATACTTGGATGGTGACATTATGGAATTCAAGTTTTCAGATAACCTGAAGAATATGAAGCCTTCCGAGATAAGGGAACTCCTCAAATATGCGACCAACAAGAATCTCATATCATTCGGTGGGGGCATGCCCAATCCCGAAACGTTTCCAATGGCAGACCTCAAGTCCATTATGGATGACGTGATGAATCAGTATGGGACAATTGCTCTGCAGTATGGGAACACTGGAGGCCTCAACGAGCTGCGCACGGAAATAGTACGCCTTGTCAGGGAAACTGAAAACATAAAGAGTTCAGAATCGCAGGTCCTTGTTACAGCCGGATCACAGCAGGGGCTCTATGAGTTAGCAAAGATACTTGTGAATCCTGGTGACGCCATAATTACAGAAGAGCCGACGTACGTTGGCGCCATATCGGCGTTTGACGCCAATGATGCGGATATGCATTCCATCCCAATGGACGAGAATGGGATCAAGACAGAACTGGTTGAAGCCGAAATCAAGAAACTCATATCAAAGGGAAAGAAACCCAAGTTCATATACACAATACCAACATTCCAGAACCCTACCGGGGTAACCCTGAGTCTGGAAAGAAGGCGCCACCTCATAGAAATCTCTCAGAAATACCAGATTCCACTGGTTGAGGACAACCCGTATGGGGAACTGAGGTATGATGGGGATAGGATACCATCTCTTAGATCGCTTGACCCGGAAGTCATATATCTTGGCACATTCTCCAAGATCATGTGTCCGGGACTCAGGATGGGCTTCACAGTGGCTCCCGAGTCCTTCATATCAAGAGTGAACCTTCTGAAGCAGGCTCTTGATCTGTCCTCAAGCACCTTCAGCCAGTTTGTGGCGTGGCAGTACCTTGCCAGAGACGAGGTGAAGAAGCAGATTCCCAAGACAATCAAATTGTACAGGAGAAAGAGGGATACCATGTTCAGGGCACTTGAAGAGTATTTTCCAGATGGATCAAGCTGGTCAAAGCCGCTTGGCGGAATGTTCCTCTGGGCCACAGTTGATTCCAGGATAAACACCACGGATATGCTGCAGGATGCCATACAGGATGGGGTAGCCTATGTCAGTGGAAACGCTTTCTCTCCGGCCAGGGCTCAGGCAAACAGCATGAGGCTGAACTTCACGTTCTCCGAAGATGAACAGATTTACGAGGGAATCAAGAGGCTCGCTTCTGTACTGGAGAAGAAAATGTCCGTGCTTCAGCCCCAGTAGGCTGATAATACCATGATCACAGTACTGGGGGGATCTTTCACAAGATTCCACAAAGGGCATATGCTGATGCTGGATGCTGCTATCAGGACAGGAAATCACCTGATCGTGGGTCTCGCATCAGATGATTTTCTTAAGAGCCACAAGGCGTATGATGCGCCCAGATATTCTATGAGAAAGCGTGCCCTTGATAACTATATATCCCGGTTCACATCGGATTATGAAATATATCCTCTTGATTCGAGAAACGGGAACGCTGATGCTTCTGCTGAATACGATACCATTGTTGTATCAAGAGAAACCCGTGCCCAGGCTGAAGCAATAAATTCGTCAAGGATCCGGAAGGGGCTCAAGCCATTGAGGATCGTGGAGGTACCCATTGCTCTGGCAGAAGACCTTTTTCCCATAAGCTCCAGCAGGATTGTGAAGGGAGAAATCAGGGCTAACGGCCGCAGGGTCACGCCAGTCCTCATAGGAATATCCACTGCCAACAGCCTCAAGGTCATGGCTCTGGATAGATATATTTCAAAAGTAATGAGAAATTATGAGATCTTTCGCAATCAGGAGTATGAACTGGAGACAGATCAGCCACTGGGCATCGACACACAGATAAGTGCAATGAAGAGGGCTCAGTCCGCCCTGGGATCCCGGGATTATGGTGTTGGTGTTGAATCCGGTGTATATATGGATCGGATTACTGGAAGCGCGATTGACATCCACTACTGTGTGGTCATTGACAGGTATTCCAGGGTTACAGTGGGTACGGGAAGCGGTTTCGCCATTCCACCGGATATCGTCAGGGGAATCAGAAACGGGCTTACGGAATCTCAGGCTTTTGTAGAATCCTATGGCGGAACGGACCCCGGATCAACTTCAGGTATTGCAGGAATAATCTCGGGCAACAGGATCACCAGACAGGAACTTGTTTATGAGGCCATCAGGAATGCATTCATCCCAAGGACCGGCGCTTCATTCTATGGCTTGGATGAAAAGATCCAGTGAGTTTCGCCGCTCACCAATATTCCCATTATTCTTCTCATGGAGTCCTTAAAAGTGTTCCTGCACATCTACATAATGGTTAAGTACGGGGAAGCCATTAAAAAAAGAGCATAATGGTTACCAAGGAGGAAATTCTGGAGCAGCTGAAACAGGTTTCAGATCCGGAAATAGGCATGGACGTGGTTAACCTTGGTCTCGTTTATGATGTGGAGATCAATGGCGACAGGGTCTATATTAAGATGACAATGACCGCTCCCACGTGCCCCGTTACACCATGGATACTTTCTGAAGCTCAGAGGATAGTGGAGAACATGGAGGGTGTTGAGGCTGCAGATATAGAGCTAGTATGGGACCCGCCATGGAATCCTTCAATGATGACAGATGAGGCCAAGGAAGCCCTGAATATGACATAGGATTCCCGCTATTGGTGGGACCTCTCTGAGTATAGTATTATCATTCGAGAATCTGTCTTTTTATTTTGAATAAGGATCGAGATTCTCTCATGAAACGACGCACCTTTAAATACCCTTTTTATATAGTGAACGAAAGGGTTATTTATGAGCGAGAGAGAAAAGATTACAGTGGAAAACATCGTGGCTTCTACGTCACTGGCGGAACATCTTGATCTGAGCAGGATTGCACTTGCACTTGAGGGATCGGAATACGAGCCCGAACAGTTTCCTGGCCTTATCTACCGTCTCCATGAACCAAAGACAGCTGTTCTCATATTCAGGAGTGGCAAGGTCAACTGCACAGGCGCCAAGAATCTTGCAAATGTGAAGCTCACAATCGACACAATAATCCAGAAGCTGAAAAAGGCCGGTATTGAGGTATATGACAACCCTGATATTGTTGTCCAGAACATAGTTGCCGTATATGATCTCGAGGCGGAACTTAACCTCACGGATATTGCCATGTCACTTGGGCTGGAGAACGTGGAGTATGAGCCTGAGCAATTCCCGGGCCTCGTTTACAGGGTCGAGGAGCCAAAGGTGGTTCTCCTGCTTTTCGGATCTGGAAAGGTGGTCTGTACCGGTGCAAAGGAAGAAAGCGAGATTGAGCAGGCCGTCATAAAGGTGAAGAAGGAACTTCAGAAAGTTGGCCTGATCTGATCACCAGGTCATGTTATTTTTCAGAATTTCCCTTATAAGGGATGTTGCATAAATCCCTCTGCCAAGGTTGAATTCCATTATTCCATCACTGTTAATGGTAAGGTCTGACTGCAGGCAGGACACAACCCTTCTTTCTCCGGATGATGAAAATTCCGGATATGACCGGAGGCGGAACATTCCGGGATTCACGCCCTCTTCATCAAGTATATTCTTTTCGAATTCACCCTGTGGGCCATCCGTCAGATGAGTATCAAATCCTATGAGCGGTGCCGAGGGCCTGAGCCTGTTCTGTCTCACTGCGTCCTCCAGGATTCCCCGGTTCATTGAGTTGACCCTGATCTCCTTCCTTGCGTCGCTGTTGAACAGTCCGTCAACAGGATATAGAACATCACCTTCATTGACAGAGTTGATTCCAAGTTCCCTGATACGCATGGATACGATCCTATTGAAGAGATATGACTGGTATGCATGAACGAACATCATTCCCAGATTCTTGGGGAACGCAGCCAGTGACCCCCTGAGGGTTCCATGCTCCAGCATGTATCCAAGAAGTGTTCTCTCAAAGTTTAGATGCATGGGAAATTCCTTCAGCGCCAGCCTTGCATCCATGGTGGAGGCAAAATCCTTCCTGTAATATTCTGTGTCTATCTCTGGATCATATATGTATTCCAGGGCAGCCTCCTCATCCTTACCCTCAACAAGCAGCTTTCCAACCCGGTGAGTGTTGGTCCTGATGCTGCCGAACCGCTGAAGCCCGAAATAATTTGGAAATCCACCCGAGGCATTCAGCTCTTCAAGCAAGTCACCAAGTAGACCTATGTCGTCACGATTCAGGTGAAGGTTAACGGTGAACCTGTTGCCAATAAGATCGCCAAGGGCAAGCATCCGGTCTGTTCTGAACCAGTCCAGGATTTCACAGTCTGATATGCTGATGGTGGATGGGTCAAAATCATGGTTTATGCTGAAATACTGTGTGGTCACAGCGTGTTTATCCTTGGTTCCGCAGTATGTTATGCGCTTGTGGCTGATATGGAGTTCCCTGGCCAGGAAGATTATGAACCGGTTTGTATCCCATTCCCTGAGTTTTGCCCTGATGACAATGTATTTGCCGTTGTCTGATCTCCGGATCCACTTTGGAATTTCCTGCACAAGAAAATCCTCCGGAGTCTGTTTGAAAACACCCCTGAGCGGCTTTGTGTCGGTTACATAACTTTCCATGCCCACCGACAGTTCATGTTCAGGCGGGTCAAGCCGGGTAATGGCCTATCACTCTGTAAAGGTTATCTCTCTCCACAGCTTCCATTCCTATCTGGTTAAGCCCGTTTATTATGGCATCCTTCCTGAGGTTGCCCACCTGCTTTCCAGTGGCAGGAATAACCTTCTCATCGTATATGGTGCCGCCCCAGTCATTCGCCCCGAAAAGTACGGACATCTGCCCCATCTGGATTCCATTGGTCAGCCATGAACTCTGGATGGTTGGAATGGAATTATTCAGGACAATCCTGGATATGGCTATATTGCGAAGTACGTCTGCGCCGCCGGCGCGGTACATCACCGCCCCAGACTTCTGAAGCTGGGTATTGCCCGGCTCAAAGTTCCACGGAGTGAAGCTCAAAAATCCGTTGTACTTGCTCTGAAGATCAACCAGAGCAAGCAGATGATCTGCTTTGTGGCGTGATTCCTCAACATGGCCAAACATCATTGTGGCGGAACTGTGGATGCCAAGCCTGTGGGCAGTTTCCATCACTTCAAGCCACTGCTTCCCACTGCCTTTCGGCCTGCCAAGAGCCTTCCTGACATCATCGTCAAATATCTCGGCACCTGCGCCGGGTATTGACTGCATGCCAGCTTCCACAAGTGATTTTATGATATCTGCCACACTTGTATGTTCCTTTCTGGCAATAAATGATATCTCCGACGTGGAGAGTCCATGAATCCCCAGATCCGGATAAGCTTCATGAATTGAACGGAAGAGATCGGTATAGTATTCAAGAGGAAGGGCAGGATTCACTCCTCCCTGTATGAGCAGCTGCGTGATATGGAAATTCCTGTAGTATGGCTCAATTTCCTTTATGACCTGTTCCTTTGTAAGAAGGAAGGCATCAGATTCTGTACCAGTTCTGTAAAATGCACAGAAATTGCACCTGACGTTGCATATGTTGGTGTAATTCAGTATCATATTGGATACGAATGAAACGGTGTTCCCG
>DAJC01000012.1:11847-13239 GCA_002498845.1 Thermoplasmatales archaeon UBA509
TCGTCCCTGGTGGGTATTTCACCACTCTGTACGCTTCTCAGAATATCATCAACCTGGTCAGGCTGTTTGAGCATAGTCCTTTATTGATAATGACTATTAATCCTTTGGCAAATTGTTCCGGTTGCTGTTGGAATCGTGTCCCGTGCCATTATATTATGCCAGGGCACTTAACTCTGCCAGGTACAGAAAAACACCGTTAAACCAGGATCAACCGGCGTGATACAGGGTGCTGAGAAACTTCATGACTTCCAGAAGTCTGGCAAATAACTGGGCAATGGATGCGGTAGAGGCAGAGGATCAATATTGGAGTGAGTAAAAATGAGTCTACTAGAAATGGTTAATTACAATCAGGTAATTTTGAACAATGGAAGGTTTTTCCCAGTATCCTCTGGATTACTGGACAGAGCAGATTAGGGCTGGCTATCCCCTTTCATTCAAGGAAGGAGTTGCCATGGAAAAGGACTTGAATCTTTACCAGCTCATGAAACTGGCAAACAATCTCACGTCTGTGCAGGTTGGCAATGTGGTCTCATATGCCGTTTCTTATAATATAAACTATTCAAATTACTGTACAGCTAGCTGTCCCATATGTGCATTTTATGTTCCCATGAAAATGAAGGGTAAGACGGAAAGGGGGTATGAGCTGTCACTGGATCAGATAAGGTCTGAGCTGGGCAAGGCAAAGGCTGCCGGTGCCACAGAAATCCATATAGTTGGCGGTTTTAACAGTGATCTTCCAGTAGAATACTACGAGGAAGTTTTCAGGACAGTCAAGAGGGAAATTCCTGACATAACCCTCAAGGCACTTACCATTCCAGAGATTGATTTCATAGCCCGCACAACCGGAAACAGTCTTACCGAGATATTGAGCAGATTCAGGGCTGCCGGGATGGATGCACATACCGGTGGTGGAGCGGAGATATTTGACTCAGAAGTAAGGAAACAGATCACAACACCGCAGAAAATATCGGGCGAGAAATGGCTGGAGGATGCAAAGGTAATACACAGCATGGGAATACCTGGCAATTCAACAATGACATACGGCCACGTGGAGAAGATCGAACACATCATAGATCACATAATAAGGATAAGGGACAACCAGCGTGAAGTGCCGGGATTTCTTTCCTTTATCCCATTGAAGTTCAGCCCTGACAACACACCTCTCCAGAAAAGTGGAAGGGTCAGGATGCCCGCATCAGGAGAGACGGACCTGAAGGTCATAGCCCTTGCCAGGATACTTGCAGGGCAGGATATACCAAACATAAGCGTGTACTGGGTATCACTGGGCAAGGGAATAGCGCAGGTTGCACTCACGGGCGGCGGCAGTGATCTTGTTGGTACAGCATTCAGCGAGAAGATATTCGGGGCTACAGACAGGAAAGAGGGCACAAG
>DAJC01000010.1:0-36805 GCA_002498845.1 Thermoplasmatales archaeon UBA509
GCCCTTTCCAGAACATCGGTTTCAATCTTCAATGGCCTTAGTTCCGTTGGGGATCGCCCATCTATCCTAAGACCGTTCTCATCAATCAATTTAATATCAGACGCTGTTCCCATTTTTTCCACCCTTTATTTCCTCAAGATATTTCTGCATTCTGTCCGTCAATCCGGTGGTATGTGCTTCCCTCTCCACCACCTTTATGGCCTCTATTGCGGCCATAACATTTTCCGGTTCTCCATCAACCCATATTAATCCATTCTGGCCAACCACTATTCTTGTTTCAGTGGCGTCCTTGATCATGTTGACCATGGATCCGCCCTTCCCTATTATTCTGGGAACCTTGGGCGCCTGAATGGAGGCGATGTGCCCGCCCTCAAGTTTTCTCAGGCCCACATCCTTTAGCGTTATCCAGCTTTCCTTAATCTCGTTGACAGTCATGACCTTTGCGTAAACGTAGTCGCCGGTGCCCAGGAATTTTTTGATATTACCTGCATTTGTTCTCCATGGAGTGTCGTTCATGTGCAGCAACGTGTAATATGGGGAGTTTATGTCAACAGTCCACATTGATGGGCCAACCTCTATTATCTTCCCGATTACCTTGTCACCCCTTCTTGGAAAGTAAGGGCCCGAAAATGGGACAATGTCCACGAACTGCTCACTTTTCTGCACAATACCGAAATACTGGGAACAGTATAACTGATCACCGCATTTGTATACGCCATTTCTTGGCTTTCCAAGTGAAGAATCTATCTCATCACCTGGCATGACTATCTGTTTCATTTCCGACATCCGTTCACCTTCAATAGAGAAACATGCTTCCGCAACCCCAATACGAACCCTGCTTTCTTTGCAAACCGGTGCGTTCCTTACCCAAGTTGAAACAATACTTCCTTCGCCGAAGAAGAGAAGCTGTTCTCGTCCATATCTCCTGTACGTCGTTTCATCTTTATGCAATATTTATTCTTATCGACTCGAAGGAAGCGTGGAACATGAAAATTCAATGGCAGGCTTGCAGCAAACCTGCAGTTACTTTCCCTTCACTACCCTGATGTCCACATTGTCCCTTGATTTCCGGCTCAGCTGGCTCATGATCTCCCCCGCCATCCCTGCAGGAACCTCCAGCAGTCCGATCCATGATCCGTCCTTGCCCCATTCCTCCCTTACAAGATAACCGGATCTGGCTATCTCTCCGTATACTTTTCCATAGGCATCCCCTGTAAGTTTCACTGCCAGCTTTGTTTTTTCCATCCTTATGGGAAGGATGGGCTTTATTGCCTTGAGCACAGCCTGAAGCTGCTCTCCTGCACTCTTGAATGGATCAATATGTATTTTTGCGTCATCGATGGCCTGGGAGATACGTGCAGGAGGATGGGGGGCATTTGTCTGTGGGTTTATGGATTCCCTTGAAATCATGTCAATAATCTGCTTCCGCCTTCTCTCCAGCATTTCATGCCTCTGTTCCGTGGTAAGCTGGATCTGCCCTTTTTTTATGATTTCAATGGCAATCTGCGCAACATCTGTAGTCTTGAAAACTTCTTTTATTGATTCCTCTCCGGCTTTCTCGCCTTTTCTGGCATCCTTGTATATTTCGTCCAGGGCGAGATCGTTTTCAACATCAATCTTTCCTTCCTTGATCCTGTCAGTTGCATCTGGATCAACAAATATCTCGAACTTATGGCCATGAGATTCGTATCTGGCCACTATAGCGTCCTCCACTCTGACCATGTCCGCAGATAAGTTAAATGGATAAAAAAATATTTATTGGGCTTTACGCCTTTTGCATCAGTTTTTCAACTTCTTCCTTCTGGTAAACATGGAACTTGTTCCCGACGTTTATTGTGGCAACTTCGGGATGCCTGAACTCTGCACTGTCCTCATTCGATGTCTTCAGCGCCTTGATTGCAAGAATAACTGCATCGTTTTCAGACAGGTCTTCCTTGTATTCTTTTTCAAGGAAAGCTGTAACCTGGTCCCTGAGTGCCCCTATTGTGACTGCCTTGTACTCATTTATGGTTCCTGCAGGATCACAGTCGAAGAGCCTTGGACCCATGCTGTCCGTACCGGCAAAAATCATTGCCACACCATATGGCCTAACTCCGCCGTATTGTGTGTACTGCTGCATCTGGTCTGCGACCTTCTTAACAAGGTTCTCTATGTTAACCAGTGAGCCGTAGGTGATTTTCTCCTGCTGTGCCGCAACCCTGGCAAAATCCACCAGGACTCTGGCGTCGGCTACGAGCCCAGAGGTCACTGTTGCCACGTAATCATCAATGGGCTGGATTTTCTCCATGGAATTCTGCTCCACCAGCCTGCTGCGAATCTTCTTGTCGGAAATCAGTGCTACTCCGTCCTTGTAACGGATTCCAATTGCCGTTGAACCTTTCTTTACTGCTTCCCTTGCGTATTCAACCTGAAAAAGTCTACCGTCTGGTGAGAAAACTGTGATCGCTCTGTCATATGCCATTTGGCCCTGCTGCATCTATGTCACCTTTTCGACCAATAGACTACACCAATTATTAAGGTTTCGTAGCGTGCGCAATTATACTAATCTCGAAATATTTAATCGCCAGATTCATATTATGTGGTGTTATGGATGCAGCAGAACTTTCCCGCCATGGTTACATTGTAATGGATGACCACATGCACCTGAGGGAGGATGGGAGGTTCACTGATGCTGTTCATATGTTTGTCTCTGCAGGAGGGAACTGCATAAATCTCGTCAACGTCCCCCGTGAGGATTTTTCTCTGGACCACTATTATGAGATCCTGTATGCCAACACGATCTCAATGGGGGACACCGTGCGGAATAAGTATGGGATTGCAGTGCTTGTTACCCTGGGACCATATCCACTGGACTACTTCAGGTTCATGAAAGCAGGGTATGATCCGGTTTCTGAAATGAAAAAGGGAATGGACCTTGCCATAAAGCTTGCAAAGGAAGGACGTTGCAACGCCCTTGGTGAAGTGGGCCGGCCGCATTTCCCTGTAGAGGACTCCGTTATGTCAGATTCCAATGAGATACTTGAATACGGTATGGAACTCTGCAGAGATGCGTCAATTCCCATAATGCTCCACACGGAGGACCTGTCAGAAGATTCGTACTCAAAGCTTGTGGAAATGGCGAGAAAATCTGGATTGCGCCCAGAAATGGTGGTGAAACATCATGCGCTTCCGCAGGATCTTGCCATAGACTTTCCTGTGCGAAAATCAATTCTTGCTTCAAAATCAAATGTCAGGAAGGCTCTTGCCATTTCAAATGATTTTCTTCTGGAAACTGACTATGTGGATGATCCGGGATCATGGAAGGTCATCCCCCCTGACAGTGTTCCAAGGAGAGTTTCCATGATACTACAGGAATTTGAAGACTGGGAATCTTTTGCCAGCAGATGCTGTATGGAACTCCCCACGGAAATTTATGGAAGGGAAAGTTTCAAGGCTATATTATAGCATTCAATCTGCCAGAAAGGTTGGAGGATGCAGGGCTCATTTTTGGGGAACTCTGAGGGCTCTGGAAGCTGAATCACTGGCACGTGGAACAGGTATCTCGTATGGGATTGTCAGATATCCTGCAGTGCATTAAGTCCCATCACATGAGAAACTGCGATGACAGATGCGTTCCGTTCCAATGCTGTTACTTGCTGCATCATTGTGCTTTTCCCCATCATTGTCAGTCCTGAAGTCCCCTCAAAAAATACTTAATATAGGGATCAGCTATTAATTCCGATGACCTTCAACCCCCAACAGATTGACAGAATAACCGATGAATTACGCTCCTTTCTGAGGGTTGAAGTTAGATCCAGGAAGCCAAAGAAACTTGATCCGGCCTTTTACAGGAATATTAATTCGGCCCTTGAAACACTGAAGGATGAAGCCCAGACATACCTGAAAAGCCAGGATATTGACAATTACATAATGATCAAGGAGCGCATAAGTGATATAGAGCGTGATTTCAGGGCATTTTTCCAGAAGAGATTTGAGAAAATTTCCACGCTCTCCCTGTATGACCTGGATGGCGAGACCCTGGGTGCTCTGACACCTGAGGAAAAGGATTTCATCACAAGGCTGCATAATCTTATGTATGATGAATTCAACGTTCTCCTGAACAAGGTGAGCCCGGCCGAAGAGGTGAGGGAGGAAACTGAGGAGATCGTGGAATCCATTCCCGAACCTGAAGCAGCGCCTGAGGCAAAAGTTCCGCCGGAAGAAATTCAGCCAGAGGACATCGCGACTCACTCCCAGTTTGTTGTTGTGAGAATTCTAGGAGATCAGCCACCAATTGCGCAGCCCGAAAGAGATTATTTTCTTCATGATAATGACATAATCTATATCCCCGATAAGTTCGCAGAACTACTGATTAAAAGAAAGGCTGCCCAGCTTGTAAACCTGAAATAGTTAAAATCATCGGAAAAAAATATTATAAAAAAGAAAGGGCGAGGCATTGATCCTGCCTCTAATTTTATTTCTTCCTTACCGCCAGGACAATACCTGCTATCACTGCCACAACTACAACAGCTATTATTGCAAGATCAAGAGCACTTAGCGGAAGCGGGGAAGGTCCTGAACTGCTTGATATGATGGAATCGGTTATTGTAATCGTATGGTTAGAGAAGTGCGGTACATGAATGACAACCAGGTATCCCCCGTTGACCTGTTCGTATCCATAGTAAGCCAACGTGCTGCTTGTTGCGTTGATTGCTGTGCCGATGGATGAGGAAAGGTTTGCCAGGTGTCCGTCAAAGTACACGTATACCTTACCTGAGTTCATGTAGCTCTGGTTAATGAAGAAAACAAGGTTAGTGCCGGCATGCTCAGATGACCCTACCGCGATCTGGATTTTTCCGTTTGCAATTGAGTTTATCTTCATGGACACTGAATTGTTCAGCATCATTGTGTAGTTCACTGCTGTGTTGTTAAGCGAATCTATTGCCACCTGTGCTGCGACCCTGCCCTTTTCCATTGCATATTCCACATGGGAGAAGACTCCCGCTGGAACCCTGTTAAGTCCTGGAGGGGCAAGGAAATGCATCATTGCCACTTCAGGTGTCTTTATTGTGATTATGTTGTCTGTTGCGTTGAACGTAACATTTCCGCCTGATATGCCAAGCATTCCCCTGAAAGTTGAGTTGTGTATGTAGTAAAGGTAAGTCCCGCGCTGGAACTGCTGTTCGAGTTCAAGTTGTGCTCCATCCTGTGTGCTCAGGTTCTGTGTGACAGATGTTGCGTTCATGTGGATCTGGGGGCTAGCAACTCCTCCAATCCTGCTCAGGTTAGTGATTGTGAGGCTGCTTGATATGTTGAGCTTCATTGTGCCGTTGTTCAGTATCATGTCCAGCTGGAGTGCCGGGTTGTCGTGCACTGTGTATATGTAAGAGCTGTTGGCATAGAAGAACAGGCTTCCATAGGTCATTGGGATTCCTGTCCTGAATGCAGGGAACATGGATGCGTTTCCAATGGAGCCGTTACCTGCTGATACTATGCTGTTGAATATCAGGGTATGGTATGAGCCGTTCGATGAATAGTTGCTTATGACGCCGGTCTTATTGTTGAAATTGAAGTTCACAAATCTGCCGGTGACGTTACCGGTTGAAGTGTTGTAGGTGAATCTGTTCCCGTAATCGTGCTCGTGCATGTACTTCTCCATGATATCCTTTAAGTTGCCCGATGCTACAAAGCCAGAAATCAGGATACCAGAAGTGCTGGATACGCTAATGGAATTGTGCGATGAGGTGAGCGTCTGGGTTGCTCCATTGCTTATGAAATAACCGCTGAAATTCTGGTTTGTCAGTTCATAAAGAGTGAGCGAAGAAGAGAATGACATGCCGTTCTGCATTGAGAACATTCCAGAGAAACTGTCGGAGTTCTTCATATCAAAAGTTCCTGATATCTTCGTCACCGTGCCATTGAAGGTGAAAACCTGCTTTGTCTGGCTGCTTAAAGGTAAAGGTGCAGTCATCATGATGAGCGAGTTAGAATCCTGTCCAGAGATCAAGGTCATGTTTTTTATACTGAATGGAGCCTGGTTGTCCTGAAGATTAGTGTACCCGCTCAGTGATGAAAGGTTGTTTCCACTGGCTGTTACTTCCGTTGCAAGGATTACATTTCCCACGGAATCGCTTCCGGAATAGCTTACGTTTGTGATGGTTCCGTTGCCGTAGTAATCAAATGAATAATTCCCGATGCTTTTGACAGCGGGAGCAGGGGGCGAAGTGGCATAGGCTCCAGCCAAGGCCACCGCGCTTCCGGACATTATGACCACCATGGCAAGGACCATGATCATCTTACTGTTCATACTCCATTGATGACAAGATGTAAATATAAACTTATAGGTACAACTCAGCGCTCAATATTCCATAGACCTTGAGAAATAAGGCTCCAGATAAAAATATAGATTTTCCTGGCATAGAAATAATTTTTATATGGTATGAGATACAGACCTGGAGAAAAGCCCGAGGGCAGCTTACGCTCGAAAGAGTGAGGAAAGTCCCCTCTCCACGGTGAGTTCCAACTGCCGCAAGTCAGTGCCCCGGGAGGGACGGTTCAGGGAAAAGAAAAATACGGCTCCGACAAAGGATGATTCTCAGGATGACGTTCTCGGAATAACCGATGGAAACCCTTCCTGGAAGGAGAAAGTCTAAACAGGCCTTATGATGTCACCGAGAGGGCCGGGTAAGACGCAGCCATATGGCGAAAGTCGAATGCTGCCAGCCCGAAAGGGGTAACAGAAAGGGGCTTACTCCGGGCATTTCTCCAGCAAACCCAATTAATATATACATACAAGGTCTACTTGCGTGATAGTTATGCCTGAGAAGATGTGTGAGGTTCAGGGCTGCCATAATCCAAGCTTTAAAACCGTTCCTGCTGAGCTTGCCAAGAAGGTTTTCACCATAGACGAGAAGCGCACAAAGGTGCACCTCTGCAAAGAACATTACAAGGAATACAAGAAGGAAACCAAGAAGGATCGGGAAGTGAACAGAATGGACTGGGTCTGATGGCCCCTGTGGAGCCATAGAAGGTTTTGATATCCATAGTTGTTACCACAAAGAATGAGGGAAAGAATCTTCCTCTGCTTCTGGACAGCCTGAGGGGCCAGTGCACTGGCCACGAGATTGTAATAGTAGATTCATACAGTAAGGATAACACGGCTGATGTTGCCCAGCATTATTCGGAATTTCTCCCCATAGTCTTCAGGAGGGAGAGAAGTTCCAGGGGAGGCGGCAGGAATCTCGGCGTGCAACTGTCCAGAGGCGATTACGTCCTGTTCCTGGATGGAGATGTTACCGCATCTTCTGACCTTATTGAATCATACGAAAGAGCCGCTGCTTCAGGTGCGGATGTCATAGCAGGAAATGCCATTCCCACAGGCGTTGAAAAATTCAGGCTGGAGAGGGTCAAGCTGTTCGTTAATGGATTTGAAATCACCTCGCCCTCAGCAAACCTCTGCTACAAAAAAGACGTATTCCTGAAACTGGGCGGATTTGACGAATCCTTTGTGACGGCCGAGGACATAGACCTTAACTTCAGGGCTGTTTCCCATGGATACAGGGCAGAAACCTGCAGCAGCTGCACGGTCCACAATAGCACCAGATCCGGAACCGGCGCATTCCTGAAACAGGCATTCTGGAACGGATACGGAAGATACCAGCTGAGAAGGAAGCACAGGACTGAGTGGCACCTTGTGACTAAGGGAAAACCGCTCAGGGAAAACCACAGCATGATGAATTTGCTGAGGCTTGGCTTCGGGTCTGTGGGCTATGCCTATGCAATTATACGCAGGGGGAAATATCCCTGAAAACCTATTATTATAAAAGGTAATGGGAGTTTGAATGCAGTTTGAAGATAATGTCCTGAAGGGGGCAAGAAGATCCGAGATAAGGATATTCTTCAAGTTATATCCGGTTTTCAGAAGATACCTGAAGGACAGGGACGAGGCCAAGAGCGAGGAGGAATCAACATGGAGCTACAGGCGTGAAAGAAACGGCGTGAAAGCCGTGAATGCGTTCATGAGCCTCGGTCCCACCTTCATCAAGCTCGGCCAGGTCCTCTCCGCAAGGCCGGATCTTCTTCCCCGGGAATATATAAAGTCCTTCGAGAAGCTTCAGGATGAGGTTCCGCCCGCTCCTTTCGCTGAGGTTAAGCCAATAATAGAGCGCAATCTCGGCCTAATTTCGGATCGCTTTGACAGCTTCAATACAGAGGCAATATCAGGCGCTTCCCTGGGGCAGGTATACAGGGCAGTTTACAGAGGAAGGGATGTTGCGGTCAAAGTTAACCGGCCAGATATTGAAAACATTCTCCGCAGAGATCTGTATGTCATCAACAGGTTGCTGAAACTTGCCAGGGGACATGTTGAGAATTTTCTCTACCTGAGCGTAATGAATGTCATCAATGACTTCAACTCCCGGATTTACGATGAGGTGGACTACAGGAAGGAGGCCTCAAATGCCCAGAGAATCAGGAAGAACCTGAGGGGAAGAGAAAACATTGTTGTGCCTGAGATCATTCCTGAACTGAGCAGCAAGGAAGTCCTCACCCTTGAGTATGTCAGCGGCATAAAAATCACTGACGTCGAGAAGCTCAGGGCAGCAGGCATAGACCTGAAGAACCTGGCTTGGAGGCTTGACCTTACATTCATGAGGATGCTTCTCCGTGACGATATATTCCACGCCGATCCGCATCCGGGAAACATATCAGTCATGCCGGATGGCCGAATCATACTCTACGACTTTGGGATGGTTGGCACACTTGACAGCAAGACGCGCTTCTCACTGCTCTCACTCTATGACGGCCTGGTGAACACCGATCCTGATGCAATCATGGATGCCCTGATCTCCATGGGGGCGCTTTCGCCTGTAGCCAACCGTGCAATCATGAGGAAAAGCATGGAACTTGCCATTGCAAATTTCTACGGGAGGAGCCCTGACGAAGCCGAAGTCAGGGAACTCTTTGAGATTGCCAACAACGTGATTTTCGAATTCCCCTTCAGGCTTCCAAGGTCCCTTGTCCTCTACATGAGGATGTCTTCCCTTCTTGAGGGGGTGTGCCTGCAGCTTGATCCTGAATTCAAGTTCGTGAAGATTCTCAGAGAGCTCCTCTACAGGGAAGGCCTGCTTGATGAGCTTTACAGGAGGCAGTTGCAGGATTTCGTCAAGAAAACAGTAACGTCCCTGGAAAAAGGTATAGACGCACTTCCACTTCTCAAGAGGCGTCTTGAGGAAAGTGAACAGCCAGCACCAAGAAAGGTTGACAGGAAGATCCCTGCATCAATTTTCCTTGGGTCCGTGCTCATAGCTTCGGTCCTGACCATGGTTCAGAGGCCGCTTCTTGCTGGAGCGGCCATAGCCGCTGACCTTGTTGGTTTTCTGGTTGTCCTAGTAAGAAAGTAGGTGTTTTACTCCACCTTGATGGTCTTTACACCCTTGGCAGGTATCTTGATTACCAGAACGCCATTGGTGTATTTGGCTGAATAGTTCACATCCTGGTCAACCTCAACCGGAAGCTTGATCCTCTTCATGAATCTGTCGGGCCTCTGGTCCAGGTATACAACACCTTTCGTGGTTACCTCTCTTTCAGCTGATATGGTGAGTGAATCCTTCTCCAGCCTGACCGTTATGTCTTTCTTGTCAAACCCGGGTAAATCGGCCTCAATGACAATCTCGCCAGATTCCTCATACATTGTGACCGGCGGATATAGAAAAGTCATTATTTCCTTGGCCCTGTCTGAGAGGTTTTTTGCAACTTCTCCTGTGAAATACTTAAGCGGGTTGTACATATTTATCATTTTAAAATTGGTACGCTGTATTTAATCTTTCCTAACAGGAATCACGCCATCCTTAAAGTGGCAGAGCTTCCAGGATTACCATATTTAAGAAAAGTTTTTCACATGGATATCATAGCTGCACTTGATTGCGGCGGTGTCAGAGCCGTGCCATGAAAAACACAGGGAGAGCGTAATTGCTTCAGGAAAAAGAATTCCCTTGGAGCTGAAATTATGCTATTTCCTCTACAATGCCTTCCGCAGCGGAATAGGGATCCACACGATCTTCCAGATATCTTCTGATCCTGATGTCATCCTGCAGTATGCTGGATATATCTTTCCTGAATTTCCGCCTCAGTTCCTCGTCTATGTGCATCTGCAATTCCGTCCTGAATTTCCTCATTCTGACCCCAGGGTGGTTCAGTGAGAAAGCCCTGTGCCTGTCTATGAGATCCAGAAGCTTGTCGTAGCCATCTCCATTCATGGAGTTCAGGCCCACCACAGGCGGTTTCCATTCTCCTCTTGGCATCATGGCAAGGGTTTCCTCTATGTCCTTCATGGCTATGTATGCCCCCTGCCTGTCCATCTTGTTTATGACAAATATGTTCCCTATTTCCATGATTCCGGCCTTGATGGCCTGTATCTCGTCGCCAAGTCCTGGCCCAAGCACAACAACCACAGTATCAGCAAGGTTTGAAATATCCAGATCCGCCTGTCCCGCCCCCACTGTTTCAACAATTATGTAATCGGAGCCTGCAGCGTCCAGTATCTTCACGGTGTCCCATATTGATCTGGATAGCCCGCCGGTCAGCCCGCGGTTTGCAAGGCTTCTCATGAAAACTCCGTGCTTTGTCAGGGATTCCTGCATCCTGATCCGGTTGCCCAGTAGAGATCCGCCGGTGAAGGGGCTTGATGCGTCGATGGCAACAACAGATACCTTCTTCCCCTGTTCTGAGAGCAGTGAGCATATTCGCCCAATCATGGTGCTCTTCCCTATGCCAGGGGGACCTGTGATGCCAACGATGTGGGCGTTTCCTGTCCGGGGAAAAATTTCCCGGATAAGATTTCTCACGATATCTGAATCGCCATCATTCTCAACAATTGTAATGGCTCTGGATATTGATCTGGCATCGCCATTAAATATGCCGGAAACAAGACTGTCAAGCACCGGGTATCACTGACCTGCACTCTTGAGCTTCCTTACTTCCTCAGCCCGTTTCCTGATGTGATCGATTATGACTGAAATCTGGGTTCCCGGGCCGTAATTCCCGGAAATGCCCATCCTTTCCAGCTTTGGTTTATCAGCATCCGGTATGGTACCGCCTCCAACAATTGCTATGTCCTTCACGCCCTTTTCCTTCATAAGGTCTGCAACTTTCTTGAAAACTGTCATGTGGGCGCCATTTAGCAGGCTGAGGGCAACCACATCAACATCCTCATTGATGGCTGTATCCACGACCTGTTCCGGAGTTGGAAGCAATCCGGCATATATCACTTCCATGCCCGCATCCCTGAATGCCTTGGCCAGTACCAGTATTCCCCTGTCGTGACCGTCGATTCCAGGCTTCGCAAGCAGAATCTTTATGGGCCGCTCATTAAACAATGACTGGTTCTTTCCAGGTTCCAAAGACTTTCCTTCCGACATTTGAAATCTCCTCTATGGTTGCGTACGCCTCAACTGCCTTCAGTATATACGGCATGGTATTAACATCATCCTTCCTCATTGCTTCCTCCAGCTGATCCAGGGCATTCCTCACATCATTTTCGTCCCTGCTTTTCCTGACAGCCTTTATGCGGTCAAGCTGCTGCTTCTGGGCAGCCTTGCTAATCTTCAGGATGTTCAGAGGCTGCTCCTCCTTCTCAGTGTATTTGTTGACACCAACCATCACCTCTTTGCCCTCCTCAAGGCGAATCTGCCTCCTGTACGAGGTGGCGGCAATTTCCTTCTGTATGTAGCCG
This sequence comes from Thermoplasmatales archaeon UBA509, assembly GCA_002498845.1. Lineage (GTDB taxonomy): Archaea > Thermoplasmatota > Thermoplasmata > Thermoplasmatales > Thermoplasmataceae > UBA509. The sequence goes on from DAJC01000010.1 coordinate 11,711, forward strand.
GCCTTCACCGCCTCAAGTATGCCGCCCATCTTCTCAATCTCGTCGAAATACCTGTAGGCCTCCTCTTCCATCCTGTTGGTGAGCCACTCCATGTAATAAGATCCGCCAAGCGGATCTATGACATCAGGAATCCCAGTTTCCTCAGCAATTATCTGCTGCGTCCTCAGTGCGATCTTAACTGCATCCTCGGAGGGCAGTGCCCATGCCTCGTCGTATGAATTTGTGTGAAGGCTCTGCGTTCCTCCAAGCACTGCTGCCATTGCCTCTATTGTTGTCCTTATAATATTGTTCAGGGGCTGCTGCCATGTCAGTGTGTAACCTGATGTCTGTGTGTGGAACCTGAGCAGGAGAGTTCTGGATTTTTTGGCACCGTATTTCTCCTTCAGGACTGTTGCCCAGATCCTGCGGGCGGCCCTCATCTTGGCAATCTCCTCAAAGAAGTTTATTGATGAATTGAAGAAGAATGAGAGCCTTGGCGCGAAATCGTCCACTGCCAGGCCGGCCTTGATTCCCATATCCACGTAATAGAAACCGTCCGCAAGTGTGAATGCCAGTTCCTGCGCGGCACTTGACCCGGCTTCACGTATATGGTAACCTGAGATGCTGATGTAATTCCATTTTGGCATGTTTTCCGTACAGTAGGTCATCATATCCCTTATGAGGCGAAGATGTGCCTCCGGCGGGTATATCCATTCCTTCTGCGCGATGTATTCCTTCAGTATGTCTGCCTGCACGGTGCCGGCCAGATCTGACACAGGAATCTTCTTCTTTTTTCCAACAGCTATATACATGGCCGTGAGTATTGCTGCTGGCGCATTTATTGTCATTGAGGTGCTTACCTTGCTGAGATCGATGCCCTTGAATATGATCTCCATGTCCTTGAGGGAAGTTACATTGACCCCACACTTGCCAATCTCTCCGTCTGACCTGGGATTGTCGCAGTCAAATCCATAAAGAGTGGGCATATCGAATGCTATGCTTAAGCCAGATTCGCCGTGCTTGATGAGGTATTTCAGCCTGCGATTGGTATCCTCCGGCGTTCCAAAGCCCGAGAACATCCTCATTGTCCAGAGCCGCCCACGATACATATTTGGATAAACTCCCCTTGTGAAGGGAAACTCACCGGGGTAGCCCAAAAGCTTCTTTTCAAGGTCCTGCGGAAGATCTGCACTGGAGTAAAATTCCTTAATGGGAATGCCGGAAGAGTTGGTATGCTCCCCGTCAACATAATTAGTTTTGCTGTTCCACGGATCAAGAGTTGTTGATTTCCATCTTTCATAATCCTCATTGGATTTTGGATTCATATTCCTTATTTCTTCAAGTTTTCTGGAATAATAATTCTGCGGGTCGGACATAATACAATAAGCCAAACGGAAATTAAAACTTTTTAGTGATAGCCTTCTGCATGTCCGGCAATTATTTTTTTTCCGTTCCATCTGACCGGTAATCAGAACTGCATTCACATCACTTGGTATCACAGTGTACAGAAGACTCCATGAACATTTGCGGAAACCAGAAAACACGTTCTGCCCTGGCGACGATTAGAATGAATTCCTCGTGCACATGCCATGCCCGCAATTCCGGTTCATCTGGTTCACAGGCCGGAACTACAGCGAATATCCGAATATTCCGGAAAATCAAGCATATGTTTCTTTAATGATTGTCCTGAAAGTATCTTCCCGCACATATCCCCGCACACGCCGCTCTATTTTCCCCCTGTTAAATAAAATGAGGTACGGAACGGTCCCTATTTCAAGAAAATCAAAAACTGACGTATCTTTTTCATAATCTATTGAATAGAAGTCCATTTCAGGATATTCAGAACTGAGTGGGATCAGGTATTTCTCAATCATACGGCATGGGTGACACCACTCGGCCTTTACGTCAAGAATAAATGTCCTACCCTCTTGGATAATATTTTTTAATTGCGGAAGATCGATTTCACTGAACACTTTATGGAAATGTGAAGATCACCAATAATCTTTATTGATCATCTCATCGTAAATTTCTGACAGCCTGTTCTTGTTCTCTGCTTCGTGTTCCGCAAGTTTCCTGAAAACATTGCTTGAAGATGGGCCCTTGTATTCCTCCGACATTATGCTGAGCACCTTCTGGAGATCATTGGACATCTTAATTGCTGAAAGAAGAACGCTTCCCAGATCGTTGGGATTCGGATCATCCAGGTCGCTGGAGAGAATATGATCAAGCATGCCGTAATCAATGCCTGTTGAATCATTTGTCCCCATCTTCATAGTCCCTGTTTCCATGGCCTTTCTTATGAGCCTTATATCCTCGCTTTCTTTTTTCTTCAGGTCGTCCAGGAGTTTCTTTACGTGGTCCAGCATGGACTGGTTGTAGAGCTCCTCGTACCTCTGGGACACCCTTTCCTTCAGTCTGATGGTTCTTCTGAGCAGCTGGTTCCTGACCTCCTCGAACGATTTTCCTGAAATCGTATTAATTTTCTTAATTTCGTTTGTTCCCATGATAATAACACTCATGTGACCACTGGGATATAACTATTTCGATACATCTGTGGATATATTATGATTTGTAGTAATATATTGATCAGGTGCATTTTACCGGAGTCTCATCATATTGCCCCTGCGGTGGACTATATAAAGAAAGATAGCTGGATGCGGTGACTATGTTGATGACGTACAGTCATTGCCATGAATCATTGAATGGCAGCACGAAAGGGCTGCTGGAGCCCCCCGTCCGAATATCACCCGTCTATAAGTTAATCTATTAACAGTTGCTTCACCTTTCATGAAAATTTCTCCATCCATTATATCCTCAAGACTGGAAGTGCTGGGAGAAGAGATTGAAAAATGTGACGCGGCAGGTGCAGATTCGTATCACCTTGATGTCATGGATGGGCATTTTGTCCCCAATCTCACAATGGGACCGGATTTGATCAGTGCAGTGAGGCGCAGGACAAAGAAACGTCTTGAATCCCACCTTATGATAGAAAGACCGGACCGGTACTACAGATCATTTGTAGAAGCAGGGTCGGATATTCTTCTTATCCATGCTGAATGCCTCGTAAACTTCAAGAAACTCATGAAGGATATTGCTGATTCCGGGGCAGAATTCGGCGTTGTTATAAATCCGGAGACCCCCCTGAGTGAAGCTTTGCCTCTCCTTCCGGAGTCAAGGATACTTCTCCTGATGTCAGTGCATCCAGGATTTTCTGGCCAGAAATTCATTGGGAGTACGGTTGACAAAATCAGGGAGGCGAGATCATATATAGAGAGGAACGGACTGGATACCGAGATAGAGGTGGACGGTGGAATCAACGATAAAACTGGAAAGTTATGCGCCGATGCCGGGGCAGATATCCTTGTTTCAGCTTCCTACATTTTCTCCGGAAACATCCAGGAAAGAATTGGAATATTAAAAAACCTGAAGCAGGACTAATTATGCAAAATCGATTATTATCCTGCCATCCCTTATTCTGGAATATTCCTCCAGAGCCGCACCAATATCACTGAAGGCGAATCGCTTCGCTACCGGGACCCTGACGCTGTGTGTCTTCATTATTTCCAGAGTTTCTGTGAGATCTTTCAGGTCACCGCCAGTTGATCCAATGATGCTTACTTCCCTTGTGTAAAGGGAAGCTATGTCCAGTTTTGCCTCCCTGCCTGTGAGAACCCCGAATGAGACCAGTGTTCCCCCTGTTTGAATATGCTTCACTGCATCATCCCAGAACAGTGATCCAAGAGAATTCATCACAATATCTGCCCTGAACTGGTCCGGAATCTTGCCGTCTCCAAAGACTTCTGTGCAGCCATATTCCCTGACCCATTCCTTTCGAGATACCCCGTAAACATCCAATCCCATTATCCTGGCGAACTGTATGGCAAATATCCCTGTATTTCCCGAAGCACCGTAGACCAGCAACTTCTTCCCTGCTGAGGCCCCAGCCCTCTTGAGCGCCCGGTAAGCAGTAAGGGCACCGATGGGGATGCTCACTGCGGTATCGTTGTCTATGCTGTCAGGAATTGCTATTGCATTTTTCTCCGGGACAGTAACATACTCTGAGTATCCGCCGTTTGTTACCACTCCCCAGATGCCTCCATTTGTGCACAGGTGTTCCCTGTGAGTTCTGCACATTTCGCATGTACCGTCGAAAACCCTGTTGTAAACCATAACACGCTGCCCCTTCTTGAATGATCTGGAATCCCTTTCAACGATACCTATCACTTCCGAACCCGGGATATGGGGGACGGGCTTGAGATTATACACAATATTCCCATTTATGAGGTTGTAGTCCAGTGGATTGAGGCCTGCAGCAACCACTTTCACCAGCACATCTTCCCTGCCGGGATCAGTTATCCCGGTCTCCTCTATTCTTACTGCGAAATTCCCGAACCTCGGACCAACAAAAACTGCTTTCATGATTGAGAAATTGAAATTTAGATATAACATGTTTGTGGCAGAGAACCTTTGAATAGCTGGCACCAGTGACATTGCATGGTAAAGATTCTGCATAGCACTGCCCATGCTTTACAAAATGTGTGTATTCTTCGCGTCTTTTCTATCCCTGTCCTGCATCTTCGTGCATTGAATCTGCGGACTTCTTCTATGTTGCTGCTGGACATTTCCGGCCATAATACGGCATGATACCCGCCCGCTTTATCTTTCAGCCTGTAGACTTCCTCAGCAAGTTTTTATACATATTGTATTTGTGCGGTTATTGCAACAGAATGGCAGTGAAGTGGACCGGTTCCGTTCCATAATGATAGGGGAAAGGAAGAGTCCTTACACAGTAAAGGAATATACATTTCTGGCCACAATCTTCATTGACTTTATTGGCAAAAACCTCTCTCAGTGCACTGCTGTTGATGTTGAAAACTTCAAGAATTACCTTGCCACCAGCAAAAAATACTCAAAAAGCAGCCAGTATCTGGCAATCAAGGCAATTAAGCACTTTTTCAAGGTCATGGACGTACCCCAACCAAGGAATCTCACGTCGCCAAAGAGATCCAAGAAAGTCCCCAACTACCTCACTGAAAGGGAAATGGGGTTGATGCTGAATGATGAAAACCAGGAGCTGAAAACAAGGCTCATTGTATCAATCCTTGCAAATACCGGCATCAGGGTGGGAGAACTATGCCACCTGAACACTGAGGATGTTGACCTTGAGGAAGGCATTCTGCACGTAAGGTCCGGAAAAGGGGACAGGGACAGGATAGTGCTGCTTCCCGATACAACCGTTTCCCTCATAAGGGAATATCTGAAGTCCAGGAATATCCTTGATGTTGATACGCCATCGCTTCTGGTCAGCCGCAGGGGAAACAGGTTTGACACTTCGACAATTGAACGAATGATTAGAAATGCAGCCAGAAGTGCAGGAATCCAGAAGAAGGTCACGCCGCATGTCCTGAGGCACACCTTTGCCACTGCCATACTCAGGAATGGCGGCGATATAAGATTCATACAGCAGCTTCTGGGGCATGCCAGCCTCAACACCACTGAGATATATACTCACATTGACGAGAGTGCGCTTAAGGAGATGTATGAAAAACATCGGCCAAGGTATTAGCTTGTCCGATCAATTATGTAGTGTGCAAACCAGGCCAGGAAATCCTTGATTTCTGTGTTGCCCTGCACCTGTGCCAGGTATTCCTTGCTCTTCTCTATGAGTTTAGTCATGAGGTTTCTTGAATATTCATAGGAGCCTGAATCCATGACAATTTTTCTCAACCTGTCGAAATCCTCATCTGAAACGTTTCCGGAGCTTATGCATTTCCTTATAAAATCAGCATCCTCACTTCCGGAACGCTCCATAGCCTTGAGTATCAGCAGTGTCTTCTTTCCCTCGTTCACGTCGCTCTTTATTGATTTACCGGTTTTCTTTTCATCGCCGAAAAGCCCCAGTATATCATCATGAAGCTGGAAGGCTGTTCCCAGAAGCGTGCCGTAGTAGCTCAGGGGAAGTATGTTCTGGGCAGTTCCGCTCAAAAGCGCGCCCATCCTGAGTGGACCCTCGATGGTATATTTGGCTGTTTTCAGCATGTGGAGCCGTAGCAGGTCCTTCTGTGAAAAATCCGGGTTGTATGATGAGCTGATGTCTATGAGCTGCCCATATCCGGTCATCTCTATTATTCTGGAGAGTTCCATGTTGGCTGCCATTGTTTCGTTGGGAGGTAGGCCGCATCCCAGCAGAGCCTGATGTGCGTATGAATCTGCAAGATCGCCCGCAACGATTGCTATGTTCTCGGATATGCGCCTGGGATCGCTGACAACACCAGTGACCTGGGCTCTTGCTGCAGCATGCAGGCTTGGTTTGCCCCGCCTTGTTTCGCTCTGATCCATTATGTCATCATGAATCAGGAGGTATGTCTGCGTGAGCTCAATGGAGATAGCAGCCCTGTAGACCCTCTCATCGTGGGGGGCAAAGAGGTCATGACCCAGAACGACAAGTATTGGCCTGATCCTCTTTCCTCCGTTCATTGTGAAATCCCTGATCATTGACGTGACCGTGACACATACAGGATCGCTCTTCATCCCGCCCATTGAGTCAAAATACGCTTTCAGCTCTGTATCAACGCGATCCCTCATGCTCCTGAATTCCATGTCGTAATCCGATTTATTCATCTCAATGGACTGTGATGTTATGTTCACATAAAATTTAACGCTTTGTCGGGTTATGCCCCTCAATGGAGAAACCCGGGAGAAGCGAACACTGTGAATGTGGTCTGGACGAGGCCGGCAGAGGTCCGGTTATCGGGCCAATGGTTGTGGCTGTGCTCTGCGCAACAAACGCTGCAATGAAGGAGATTGGAGCCAGGGATTCCAAAACACTGTCCCCGGCATCCAGGGAGAGTATATTCCAGCGCATAAGGGAATCCGCATCCCAGTATTCTTTCAAAATAATAGGAGTGCAGGAGATAAACAGGAAGATGGAAACCATGACCCTTAACCAGATCGAGGAGGAGGCCTATGTCACCCTTATTGCGCAATCGGGTTGTGCCGGCACATATTACGTGGATTCCTTCGACGTGAATGAGGACCGGCTTACGGCCAGGCTTTCCTCCCTGACAGGCAAAAATGTAATATGCAGACACAAGGCGGATGCGCTATTCCCGGTGGTGTCCGCTGCATCCATAGTAGCCAAGGTCGTGCGGGATTCCGAAATAGAGAAGCTGAAACTGACTTATGGCGACTTTGGATCTGGGTATCCCTCGGATCCCAGGACCGTAGCGTTCCTTGAACGAAGCATCTCCAGCAATGATGATTTAACGGACATAGTACGTGTGCACTGGGAAACTTACAGGAGGCTTATCTCCCGCCACTGGACCGGAAGGCTGTTCTGAGGCGGTTTGTAGGTTTTGGAATCGGTCAACATTAATATATCCAAACCTTCTGGGGGAACTGTGTCAGATATTTTGAAACCATCCGGTAAATCGGAGCAGGCAGATGACTATAACGAGAGGGGCATTTCATACTTCAACCTGAAAAGGTACCCTGATGCCATAAAGGAGTTCACAAAGGCCATAAAGCTCATAGAGAATGAGCCGGATTTCTACTTCAACCGCGGACTGGCCTATTATTCAATGAAGATGCTGGACCAGGCAATTAAGGACTACAGGAAAAGCATAGAGCTGGATCCGGATCATTCCGACTACTACAACGCCATAGGTGCAGCCTATGAAGACTCAGGGCAGCTGGAGAAGGCACTTGAATCATTCAACAAGGCAATATCAATAGAGGGTGACATTCCTGACTATTATTACAACAGGGGAAATGCGTACTGGAAACTGAAGAAGCCAGAGGAGGCCCTGAAAGATTTCAACAGGGCAGTACAGCTGAACACGACAGACCAGATATTCATTTACCGCAGGCATGAGATCCTCATGTCAATGGGAAGGTACAGGGATGCCATAGCCGATCTGGACGCTGCCATAAAGATAGTTCCTGACAATTATCAATACTATCTGGCCAAGTCTGAAGCATATGAGAAAATGGGGGATTTCCAGTCTGCCATGAAATGCATTGAAGATGCGGAGAAGCTTCTGCCCGATCCTTCCCTGCTCAACGACAGGAAAAAAGAAATATCCAGCAGGATGAATTGATTCAGTAGTGATGTGTTGAAAGCTGCCTATGAACTCCGGGAGTACCAGAAGAGCCTTGTTGAGTTCATTGTTGACTCACTGAAGACAAGGGGTGGCGCTGCCATTGAGGCACCCACAGGATCAGGCAAAACCCTTACAGGACTGGTTGCTGCCATAACCTATGCCAGGGATTCTGGAAAGAAGATACTTTACCTCACAAGAACAAACTCGCAGCAGGAACAGGTCATAAAGGAGCTCAGGATACTTGCCCCGGAGTCCGGCCTCAAGGCCGTGCCAATTCAGGGAAGGCATAACCTCTGCCCGCTCTACCAGGAGATTGAGCAGGGAGACAGCATCTCGTCGGATTCACTCTCCAGGTTCTGCAACGGCAGAAAGAAGAAGGTGCGTGAAGGTGACCAGAATGCATGCCGTTTTTTCAATTCACGGGTGAACTCAAAGGAAAACATGGATAAGATATTCTCGGAAATCCCCACAGCCGAGGAATTCCTGATGTACGGGCTGGAATCAGAGATCTGCCCCTATGAATCCCTGAAACTGGCGGCCTCAAAGGCAGACATAGCAATAGCACCATATGCCTTCTTCCTGAATCCGGATGTTGCCGAGCGTTTCTTATCGAGATGGGGTGTAGCACGGGAGGATCTTGTCATAGTTCTGGATGAGGCACACAACCTTCCTGATCTTGCCAGGGAGGTCTCCTCCTTCACCATATCCATCAACAGCATCAATCTTGCCGAAAAGGAAGCTCTGGAATTCGGGGATGCAGAACTTCAGGAGAGATTCAGGGCCACTGACTTCTGTGAAACGCTGCGAAACGGCATCCTGGACCTGTCCAGGGATATGCTGAAGGGGCAGGATGAGGTTCGCATACGATTTGCGGATCTGGTTGAATATTCATCCATAGGTGCGGGCATAAAGATGGACCAGTTCTGGTCATATGCTGCACTGTTCCATATCTTCGGCGACAACATCACCACGCGCAAGGAAGACATGGGGAGAATCCCAAGATCCCATGTACTGAGCCTGGCGTCCAGGGTGCTGTCATGGAAAGCAAGCGAGGAGGAGGGCTACGTGGCTATCCTGAACTCCGAAAACAATGGCACAGTGGAAGCTTTCTGCCTTGAACCCACCGGAATCCTCCAGAGTCTCAGGATGTCACGGACAATTCACATGTCAGGGACTCTTGAACCATTCCAGATATACAAGAACATAACTGGATTCACAGAAATTGCCACCAGGAAAGTTTCCTCCATATTTCCTGAAGAAAACAAGCTTGTCCTTTATTATGACGGGATCTCAACCAAATATGATTCCTTTGACGACAGGGAAGCACTGAACATGCGCAACCAGATACAGGATATCGTGCGGTCCACAGGAAAAAAGGCACTGATTTTCTTCACATCCTACAACATAATGAACAGGATAATCGACATCGGCTTTGACATTGAATACCTGGCTGAGACAAAAGCCAAGAGCCAGGGCGATCTCATGTCCATGCTGAACAGGTTCAGGAAAGAGAATCTTCCCATGCTCGCAGTAATGGGAGGACGCCTGTCGGAAGGCATAAATTTTCCGGGCAATGAACTGCAGGTGGTTGTTCTGGCCGGGATTCCTTATCCCAGACCGGGTGCAAGGCAGAAGGCACTTTATTCCTATTATCAGTCCGTATACGGGAAAGGGTGGGAATACGCCGTGACATTTCCTGTTGTTATAAAGATGAGGCAGGCCATCGGAAGGCTCATCAGGAGCGAAAGTGACACTGGCGTTGCAGTTATACTGGACCAGCGGGCAACATATTTCAAGAAGTACATTCCTGAAATGAGGCTTTCCAGGAATCCTGCGGCAGACGCTTCTCAATTCTTCATCAACAAATCGCACTGAGACTATTTCATGTTAAGCCAAAAATTGCAGATCAGAGTACATCAGTTAAACCTATACACGCTCCTTCGCCCATATTGCTGCTGACTGTGTTTATATTCAATATTAAAGGTTAATTGAACAGGGAAACTCTACCCCATATATTTTGTATTTCTTAATTATTCAGAAGTGATGGCGCGGTTTAACATTATACATAGAGTCTGGAATGCCGTTGTATCAATGGTTAACCGCGGGTCCGTTGGAAAATGGGTGTTTATAGGTACACTCATCGGGATCATTGCCGGCCTGGGAAGCATTGCGCTTTATGAGAGTATAAAGCTAGTAACACATTACATGCTCTTTGGCATCACCGGATTTAATCCGCCTTCTACTGGGTCTTCTGGCGGTTTGCCTGACTACACAATTGGTAAATTCAGGGCATTTTTGATACCGGTTTCCACTGTTCTTGGAGGGCTCATATCAGGTTTCATAGTCTACAGGTTTGCCCCAGAGGCGGAAGGACATGGAACCGACGCTGCCATAAGTGCATTCCATAATAATAACGGAAAGATACGCAGGCGGATCCCGCTTGTGAAGCTTGTTGCATCAGCAGTAACTATTGGCTCAGGCGGGAGTGCAGGCAGGGAAGGGCCAACTGCCCAGATAGCTGCCGGATTTGGCTCCTTCGTTGCTGATGCGTTCAAGATGAGCGACCATGACAGAAGAATAGCCATGGCTGCCGGCATAGGTGCGGGAATCGGCAGCATATTCATGGCTCCACTTGGGGGCGCACTTCTCAGCACAGAAATACTGTATCGCCAGGATTTCGAGGTTGAGGCACTGATCCCTTCCATTGTAGCATCAATAGTCGGCTACTCAATATTTGGCTACTTATTTGATTACAAGCCACTGTTCACTATCCCTGATTCCTCGGTTCTCCTGGGATTTTCCCATCCTGAATCCCTGATTGTTTACCTTGCCGTGGGCATAATAGCCGGGCTGGGCGGAATACTGTATGTTAAGGCTTTCTACGGCATACAGGGACTCTTCAGGAAGATGGGGCGATTCCCGAAAATGCTCAGGCCCGCACTGGGTGCGCTGTTTGTTGGCATAATAGCCATCTGGTTTCCTCAGATACTTGGCCTTGGGTATGGCTGGGTTCAGCAGATTTTCTTCCAGAACCTGGAATTGCTTCCACTCTGGATACTCCTGCTTCTCTTCTTCCTCAAGATACTGGCCACTTCTCTGACCATTGGATCCGGAGGCTCGGGAGGAGTCTTTGCACCCGGGATTGTTACGGGAGCATTCCTTGGTGCAGCCATTGGCATTGTTGTACATCCGTTCTTTCCATTTCTCAACGTGGTGGAGATCACCATAGTGGCCATGATCTCATTTTTTGGAGGCATAGCGAAAGCACCCATATCAATACTGATCATGGGTACGGAGATGACCGGAGGATTTGCGCTGTTCCTCCCGCTGATGCTGGCCACCACTGTCTCGTACTTTGTATCGGGTCCAAAGTACTCCATTTACAGTGCTCAGGTCAAGGACAGATCAGCTTCTCCAGCACATGCCCTTGAATATGAAAAACCCGTCATGGATGAAGTGCTTGTCGAGGATGCAATGCAGAGAAACTACCCATGGGTTTCTCCGGATGATGATCTCAGCGTGGCATTGAATCTTTTAAGAACAACGAAAACCAAGATGGTTGTGGTTGAACTTGCCAGAAATCTTCAGGGTACGATTTCGCTGGAGAATATAAACCCGGATTCAGATCTGAGATCAATCAAGGTGGAGGAGGTCATGAACAGGAATCCCCTAACTATTTCAAGCAAAGAGAACATCCATGTGGCACTGGACACACTTATAAAGAGCACCACGGGAAAGCTGGTCGTTGTTTCCCCTTCTGACGGGAAGACAGTCCTTGGAACCATCGGGCTTTCTGAAATTGCAGACGCATACAACAGACAGGTAAGGAAAATTAAGAACATGCAGATTCGGGGTAACAGCTGATTCAGCCTTCTCCCCAGCCGGAAGCGCCATTCAATTTTTTCATAATAATTGCCCGATTCGACGCAGGCTGCCGGCACTGCAACAGACATGATTTCGGGAAACGACATTCTCCCATACAGGAGAAAAGTAGAAATCCAATTAGCACTGATCCATATAGATGGCGATCACAAATGCCGATTATGGAACCATAAGGCAGTTCGACGGAAGAGATCTGGACAGGATTCTTGAGATTGCCTCAGCTTCTCTTTCCGAATATTACTCAGAGGCACTCATAATGGATCTTTATGATGAATGGCCCCAGGCTTTCCTTGTGTACACCATGGGGCGCGAGATACAGGGATTCATAATCGGATCAAGATTTTCACCCACAGAAGCAAGGGTACTCATACTGGCGGTTGACCAGCAGTTCAGGAACATGGGCATAGGTGGAGCCCTCATGCAGTCCTTCCTTGCGTTGTGCAGCAGGAACAACTTCATGAGCGTAAAACTGGAAGTTAGAACGGATAATGATAATGCAATAAATTTTTACAGAAAATTGGGGTTTGTTGTGACATCAAGACTGAAGGCCTATTACAGCGATTCGTCTGATGCCTACACCATGTGGAAAATACTTTAGAAAACCGAGACTTTTCCCTCAACGAAGAGGTTGGTCAGGTTTCCTATGTTGGCAAGGCGATCGTCTGCCAGGTTCCTTATGTTGTTCTTGATCTTGGACTGGTCAGCGTTGTCCGCGTATATGACCTGGATGCTTGCAACATGCGGATCGTCTATGCGTCTTCCGATCTGTGACACAATCCTGACGTGAACCTCCTGGACATCCCCGGGGTGTTCCTTCACAATGTCCTGGGCAATCATGTTTGACAGCACATTATACAGTTTGCCCACATGCGTGACGGGGTTCTTGCCTGCTGCCGCTTCCATGCTCATTGGCCTGTATGGAGTTATGAGACCGGAAACCCTGTTCCCCCTTCCAACAGAACCATCATCCCCGTTTTCCATTGACATGCCAGTCACTGTGAGGTAGTGCCCTGTGCCCTTTCCATTCTCATCGTCAGCTGTGTTAACAAATATCTTTACTGGTTCATTGGTGACCTTAGCTGCATTCTTGGCTATGAGTTCCTTCAGCTCGCTCTTGACGGAAAAGTACTCGGGATCATCCTTTACGAACTTATCCACATAAGCTGCTGCAACGGTCAGGTTTATTGTTCCGCCCTGCCTGAATCCCATGACCTTTATGTCGTAGCCTATGGCTGGCAGCTTTGACTTCAGTGCCGGTCCGTTGAGGTATCTCTCAGTCTCGTACACAAGCCTCTCTGTATCAGTATATGGCGCAAAACCCACTCCAAATGATGTGTCGTTTGCCCTCAGCTTTGATGTATCATATATCTCAGTAAGGTCAACTGAACCGTGCCCAATCCTGCAGTCGATCATGACATCAGAATCCAGGTCAAGATGCTTGAAGTTTGAGTTAAGAAATTCCCTGGTCGCCTTTATGGCTATTGACTTGAATGGTATCCTGTCATTTCCGACCTTGGTAGTTGCCCTACCGCTGAGAAGTATGTAAGTCGGTTCCAGGACCTTCCCGCCACCGAACTGGGGAGCAGACTGCCCTCCTACAACCTCAACCTGGTCCGTATTGTGGTGCAGAATCTTGCCATATTCCTTGAGGTAATACCTGCTCAGTGCCCTGCTTACGGACTCGGCAATCCCGTCAGAAACGCTGTCCGGATGCCCGATACCCTTCCTTTCAACAATCTCGACTTCTCTCTTTGCTGTTGGTGTCTGTATGATGCCTTCGACTGCAATGTTTCTTTCCATTATTTTGCCTCCTTTTTTAGGGGATTTATAAACTGAAATAAAGGTTTTGTATTTCCGGCTGCCAAATTACCACGCCAAAAGTAAAATTACCACTGGTAATTTTTACAGCCACTGTAAAATGAATTAAGGAAGTTGTTCATTACTCCTGCATCATGAAGATTCTGGCCAGTGTTCATAACAAGGATAGGCTTGATTCATTCCTACACGGGATCTCGAAGTATGTAGATGAAATCTATGCTTCAGGAGGCACATACAGGTTCCTGACCGATTCAGGATTTACTTGCAGGAACATATCAACCCTTACGGGCTTTGAGGAACTGCTGCATGGAAGGGTGAAGACGCTTCATCCAGCCATTTTTGCCGGCATTCTCTCCCAGCGAGATCCGGAGAGCAGCAGGCAGTTGCAGGAGCGTGGATTTCCCGAATTTGACATGGTCATCGTAAATCTTTACCCTTTTGATGAGGCAGCCAAGACCCACAAGCTCGAGGACATGATAGAGAATATTGACATAGGAGGCTTATCTCTCCTTCGTGCTGCGGCAAAGAACTACGAACATGTCACCGTCCTTTCTGATCCCTCCCAGTACGATTCCGTTGCCACAGAGCTTCAGCAGAACGGCAAGATTTCAGGCGAGACCAGGAAGAGGCTGGCCCTTAAGGCATTTTCCAGATCAGCCGACTATGACATTTCCATTTATGGATCAATGAACGGTGAACTTTTCGGCACAGCTCCGCCTTCAATGTACCTGAAGGGTACCAGAGGACGTGAACTTCGCTATGGCGAAAACCCTGACCAGAAGGGGTATGTGTATTCCGACGGAACGCAGTACGGGATTGCCAATGCCACTCAGCTTCAGGGCAAGGAGCTTTCATACAACAATATCCTGGATGCGGATTCTGCCTTTGAGACTGCACTTGAGTTCACTGATCCTGTGGCCGTTGTACTGAAGCATAACACCCCGTGTGGCGTTTCATCTGCCGCAGACATAAATACTGCCCTCAAGAGAGCCATTGCAGCTGATCAGGAATCTGCATACGGATCGGTCATTGCCATTAACAGGAAGTTCGACTCCGGATCCCTTGAAGCAATCTCGAAGCTTTTCGTGGAGGTCATCATCGCTCCGGAATATGATCCTGATGCACTGGAAGGCCTGAAAAAGAAGAAGAATCTCCGTGTGCTCAGGGTGCCGCTGGTACCTGACCAGAATCCCCGGGTCAGATCCATATCAAACGGGTTCCTTGTGCAGAGCAGGCTGTCAACCCAATATGAGAAGCTTGATCAGAAGACCTCAACCGCAGCAAGCAGGGAACAGCTCAGGGACCTGGAATTTGCGTGGAAGGTTGTTGCACACAGCCGGAGCAATGCCATAGTCCTTGCAAAGGACATGACCACCACCGGTATAGGCGCCGGACAGACCTCAAGGATAGAGGCCCTGAAGGTTGCTGTTGAGAGGGCTGGTGAAAAGTCCAGAGGATCAGTGCTTGCCTCTGACGCATTCTTCCCGTTCTATGATAATGTTGAACTGGCAGGAAAGTCTGGAATTGCGGCAATCATCCAGCCAGGCGGTTCCATAAGAGATGATGAGGTGGTTGCCAGGGCTGAGGAACTTGACATTCCCATGTATTTCACCGGTAAGAGGGTGTTCCTTCACTGATCAGAAAACCCTGAATGCAAGAAATGCAACCAGGAAACCGGCAATTGCGCCGCTGTTGATAAATGGCAGGCCCGGTGCGGGCCTTGAGACCTTTGTGAAGAGAAGCACCATGATGCCTGCAATTGCACCTGCCAGGGGAAGCAGCAGGAACGGGATAAGATTCTTCTCGCCGTAAAGTGCGGAAGATGCCACCATTATGCAGGGAAAAACAATATCTCCAAAGCCCAGGATGAATGTGCCTGATCCGGTCCTTTCCGAAGGAGGTGCGGATGTTTTTGGAAATGACATGCCATTCATGCTGGTCCCTTTCTCCGATGGGAAGACAAAGAGCATGGGCAGCCTGGAATCCATTGCTGTTCCGGCAAGGCTTATCATGTGTTTCGTCCTGTATACTGCAATATAGTCATATATTGCAAAAACTGCAAGGAAAAGCACGGAGGACCACACGCCTATTATTGTGGCCCATATGGAAGCCACCCCTGCTGAAAGAAAAAATCCGGCAACGTCAACCACATACCATTCGTACTTGAATATAAGCAGGATCACCATTATTGCAGGGGCGGCAAAGCTTATGGCATAATATTCTGCATACGTCTGTGCGATATAGAGACCAAGAATGCTCCACACATAGAATGTGACGTATGCAATGACGGCTATGAACACCCATCTGAGGATGTTACCGAACTTCCTCCTGCCTATGAATATGACAACACCCGTGAAAGCAAGGGCTGCTATGAGGTAATATGCAACATAGGTGAGGCCGCTGGTGGGGCTCTTTGCCTGGACACCGGGCGATACTGCAATGAGGGAAATTGACATGAATGTGGCAAGAAGCGACGATGCAATGAGCACCACTATCCCGGAAATCTCAGGAATCCTGTTCTGCAGCCTTGCTCACCTTTCCCTTCTTCCTGTTATATTCACACGACATGTTGGGGCAGAATTTCCATGCCCTCTTTCCCCTGAAAGATATGATCAGTGGTGCACCGCAGTGCGGGCATACCTCCCCGGTAGCCTTCAGATTTCCCATCTGCGGCACAGGATATGTTTTCTTGCAATTGGGGTAATTTGAACATCCCAGGAACCTCTTGCCGAACCTTGACTGGCGCAGGACAAGATCTCCGCCATCCTCCGGACATTTTCCGTAGGTGTTCTTTTCCTGATTGAACTTGCAGTGTGGATCAGTGCACCTGATCTCCGGGGATTGCCCCCTGCGGATTATGCGAATCTCTGGAAGGCCGCAGACAGGACATTTCTCCTCCAGAATTTCAGGAGTCCCCATGAGGGGCGCAGGGAAATCTATTCTGCAGCCTTCATGGCTGCACTTTATCCTTGAGTATTCCCGGTTCCTGACCAGCAGCACAGGCGTTCCATGCTCTGGGCAGGTGCCAACCTCACGCCCCATGCGAAGCGCTTTCTGTATTGTATCCCTGATTATGGCATCCTTCTCCCGGAACTGTGCGAGCACATGGTGGAGCATTTCCCTGGAGACCTTCACAACCTGATCCTTGCCTATTTCGTTGTTTGCAATCCGGTCCATGTCCTTTTCCAGCTCTGCTGTCATGTCCGGTTCTGTTATGTCGGATTTAACCGTGAGAAGAGATTCAATTACACCCATGCCAAGGTACGTGGGCCTGACCGGGTTTCCTTCAATAAATCCTCTTGACTGGAGCTTGTCGATTATGTCATGCCTGGTGCTTTTTGTGCCCAGATTCAGCTCTTCCATCTTTTTTATGAGTGAGGCAAAATCATAACGTGCAGGAGGCTTTGTCTCCTCCTCATCAATGTTCCATTTTTTACCTTTGACGGTATCGCCAGGAGCAAGAGGAGGTACGAATGATTCCTGCACCTTCCTGTATGGGTACAGTTCCAGCCATCCGCTGTCCAGCACCTTAAGGCCCCTGGACGAGAACCTGTGGCCGTTCACATCAAAGGCGGCATCGGTAATCTCCCTCTTCCCTTCCCTGTAAAGTGTTGCAAGGAACCTGCGAAGGATCAGCTCGTATATACGGGCGAAATCCCCTGAAAGCGCCCCCTTCTTTGCAGCCGAAACCGGGTATATGGGCGGATGATCCGTGGCTTCGGTGCGCCCCCTTGAAGGGTGGATGGATTCCTGGTCAAGCACTTTCTGGACGTCCTCCCGGAATTCAGTGTCCAGGAGCTTCGTGAGGACCGACTTGAAATGTATGGACTTCTGGTAGACCGTGTTATCGGTCCTTGGATAGCTGATGTATCCTCTGGTGTATAGCGATTCTGCAATCTTCATGGCCTTTCCGGGCTGCACCCCAATCCGTGAAGCTTCCCGCAGAAACTCAGTGGTGTTGAACGGAACGGGCCGGGGTATGCGCTCCTCCCTGGTGGAATATTCCAGCACCGTTGCATCTTTCCCGTCAATTTCTGCAAATATCTTCTCTGCTTTTTCCTTCTCCCATATGGGACCATCGCTGTATGTTGCAGTGAAATCCTTTTTCCTGTTGAGCAGTATGTTGATAATCCAGTATGGTTTTTTCTGGAAATCCCTGATTTCCAGCTCTCTTCTCACCACAAGCACGAGAGTGGGCGTCTGTACCCTTCCGATGGAAATGAAATTCTTACCCATCCTGCCTGACGTTATGGAAAAGAACCGTGTCAGGACCGCCCCCCAGTAAAGATCTATTTCCTCCCTTGCAGCAGCTGACTGGGCAAGATTGCTGTCAAGATCGGTGAGATCAGAGAAAGCTTTCCTTATCTCTTCCGGTGTCAGTGCACTGAACCTGGCTCGCCTGATCTCAGGATCGAGTTTTATCCTGTCAAGGACGTTTGTGCGTATAATATCAAGAGCTTCTGACCCTATGAGTTCGCCCTCCCTGTCGAAGTCGGTGGCAATGATTATGCGCCAGGCCCTGTCGCTCAGTGATACCAGGGAATTGAAGGCATTCTTGTTGGTTACATTTCTTGTGATCTCAGCATCGATGAGTTTCTCCAGGCTCACTGATTTCCAGTCCTTCATGGACGGAGGGAAGTCCAGTTCAACTATGTGCCCGCTCAAAGGGATAACAATGTTCGTGCCGCCATCATCCTGGAACTCTATGTAGTTGAGGCCCTTGCTCCTCTTCTGCTTTGATTCCCCGTTGGATAGAATGTAAGCGATCCTTCTTGCAGCATCAGCTTTCTCAGTTATGATTATGTTACGGTCGTTTCCACCAGTCAATGAAGTTCAGACCTCTCATTGTTTCCCCGGTTAATATATCTGGCACTTTTACCTGCAACATTGCGGTGTTGCCCGATACTCCGGAGCCGGTTGTCCTATGGCAATCAACTTACTAAAGCTTTACATGAGTTATGTGGAATCTCCCATGCTGCTGAAAACAGATGATGCCTGTCGGCCCGATTTCTTACTGGGTCCTGTACAGGCAGATTGATTTTTGCCATGGGTTAAAATTTTATGCCTCGCAACTATGGTTGGAACAGTGATAATCCCCTATGAAAAGTACCTTGGCATTGCCATAGAGCACTGCCAGGACGTATACAGGCCTGCAGAGGACACTTTTCTCATAATGGACAACATTATACCTGGCAACAGGGTCCTGGAGATTGGATGCGGAACCGGCATAATTTCCATCTACTGTGCCAGGATGGGGAGAACAGTAACCTGCTGTGACATTTCACAGAAAGCTCTGGAATGCACGGAAAAGAATGCCATAAGGAACAGGGTTTCGCTGACCATATTGAACAGCAGCCTGTTCAGCAACATTGACGGAAAATTTGACACCATTATATTCAATCCGCCCTATCTTCCTGTTGAGGACAGGATTGAGGGAGCAGAGCAGTGGAACGGGGGTCCAGATGGTTTTTCTGTTATAGGGCCCTTCCTGGATAAGGCGGACATGTTCCTGGACAATGCCGGTTCCATTTACATCATCATATCCAGCCTGACTGACGTGGATGCGCTGAAGGCAAAATATGAAAAATTTGTGTTCAAGGAAAAAGCCAGTGAGAGCTTTTTCTTTGAGACTCTCTTCCTTTACCAGCTCTTCAAAAAAATATGATCCTTCAGCAATTTTTGCATGCCCGGGATGGTGGAGTTTACCCGAACAGTGACATTTTCGCTTTTCCGGCAGGACGCGGGAGTGCAAACACAAGTATTCCGGATACCACAGTTACGGCCACCATGATGGTGAATGTGAATGGCAGGCGTGAATAATTATCCACGATTATGAGGCCCACAAGTATTGGTCCAAGTGCCATTCCCCCCTGGTTTCCGAGGCCCCAGACCACTGAGTTTGCCATGGACGAATCGCCCCTTGGAACATATTCAGAAATCAGCGAGAAAAGCAGCGGGAACCCGCTGAAGGTAAAGAACCCAAAGATAACGAGGAACACAAGAGATTCCAGCCCAGAAGAGTTTATGTAGGCAAGAGTCGAAGCAGCTGTGCCAAATGAGCTTATTGAAAGCAGGACGCGCTTGTCCATTCTGTCAGCGAAGTACCCAAAAATGGGTTGGCCCACTATTGCCGCTATGAACATGAGAGTGATGGAGTATCCCAGAAGAGATGAAATGCCCAGATCCTTCACGTTGGACAGGTAGGAAGGGATCCACGACGCTATGCCCTGGGATGCGGTGCTCCTTATGAAGGTCACCACTGAAAGCATTATTATTGAATAAGTCAGTATTCCCCTGTTTCCCTTAGCCTTCTTCCCATTTTCGTGTAGTTCATCTGCAGGCTTGGGTCTGGATCGTACATCCCTGAGGAAAAATGCTATGAAAACTGCTGAAATCACAGCAATAATGGCAAAAACCACGAAGGAGAAGTCCAGGGTCAGGAGAGCTGCAAACCCATAAAGCAGAGACGGGTATATGGCCCTACCCACGCTGCCCATGGAACCGTTTACGCCCAGAGCCTTTCCCCTTGAACCTGGGGTGAACGTGCTCTGCAGTATTGCTCCACCCAGAGGGTGATAGAACGATGAACCCACTCCTGCCGAAAGTGCAGAGAATCCAGCAACATAGGGAAGAGCCACCCCGAGCGACCCGGTTATGACCTCATAGAAGCCGAGAACTCCAATTGCCATGAGGGCAAGTCCGATTCCTATGAGAAATCCTTTTCGATCCCATACTTCGGAAATCCTGCCCACCATTATGGAGAACAGGGAAGCTGCGGTATAGAAGATTCCAAGAAGGAACGTAACGAACAGCGGCGAAAGGGAGTTGACCTTCACAAGGATATCCACCAGCATTGGAAAGAAGAAAACCGTTCCGTCGTTGACAAAATGTCCCAGTGAAGTCATGGCCAGATTTCTTGCGCCGTGGTTAATTGAACTTGATGTATTAATAGATAAGTCAGTCATCTATAAGCAATGTATATATGCTATTTAAGCATTATTCATAAAATGGTTGAGAGGGAAAAGATACTCCGCGGGGTGATGACACTTCTTGTTCTTGAAAAACTCTGTCATGAAGATATGCATGGATACGCCCTTCAGGTATATGTTTCCGGGATGATTGACCGGAAGATCGCCCCGGGAACCATATATGTTCTGCTGGGATCACTTCTCAGAAGGAAATTCATCAGAATCTCAAGCCAGTTCAGGGCCAAGAACCGCGATGTGAAGGTCTACACCATTACTGATCTCGGGAGAGATTTCCTGAAAGACCACATCAGCCCGCTGATCATTGTCAGGGACGTCCTGGATTACCTGATTCCATCCATCACGCAGATTGCTGAAGCCAGGGATCAGCAATAGTTCCTGCCATCCATGTCATAAGATGAATCGCTTTTAACCACCTCAACATTACATGCTGCAACAATGGCCACAATTCAGGATCGCATCAAGGAAATAGAGGAAGAGCTTAAAAAGACGGAGTACAACAAAGCCACAGAGAAGCATATAGGCCTTCTCAAGGCCAAGATGTCCCGCCTCGAGATAGAGCTCATGTCCCAGAAAAAGGGGGGAGGCGAGGGGTTTGCCATTCCAAAGTCAGGCGACTCCACGGTGGCGCTTGTGGGCTTCCCCAATGTGGGAAAATCCAGCATCCTGAATGACCTGACATCCCAGATGAGTGAAACTGGCAATTTTGCATTCACCACATTGAAAGTGGTTCCAGGCACAATGAGCTACAACGGGGCGCAGATACAGATACTGGATCTCCCGGGCATAATTGAGAACGCCAGTGTGGGCTCTGGAAGGGGCAGGGAAATACTTAGCATGGTGAGGAATGCCGACCTTGTTGTGGTGGTTACAGACGTTCAGGTGAAGGGTGTTGACAGGATAGTCAATGAACTTCACAGGGCAGGAATCGTCCTTAACAGGCGGGAAAGAAATATTTCCATAAAGAGATCAAATAGCGGCGGCATCCGGATACACAAACCGCGAAAGGTCCCCGTAGACGACGTACAGATAAGGGAGATACTGAAGGAGTTCAAGATTACCAACGCTGAAGTATTCATCAGGGAGAACATCACTTCCGATGATCTCATCGATCACCTCAAGGGGCATACAGTGTACATTCCGGGTATTTTTGTGGTGAACAAGATAGATCTTCCTCACAAAGATGAAGACATCGATGACCTTAGGTCAATGGGAAGGGTCATAGAGGTTTCCGCAACAACCAAGGCAGGCATACCGCAGCTGAAGGATGAAATATACCGTGCACTTGCACTTGTGAGGGTTTATCTCAGGGAGAAATCAGGCTATGTGGACCTTGATCGCCCCATGGTATTGAGGAATGGTGCTGTGGTGAGGGATGTGGTGAGGAAGATCAGCCGTGAGATGCTTGAATCGTTCCGGTATGCCATACTCACCGGACCTCAGAGAAAACAGGCAGAGTTGAGGGTTGGATTGGATTACGATCTGCTGGACGGCGATATCATAACAATAATAAGCAGGAACTAGGTGTGATCATGAAGATAGCAAGAAGGGTCTTATTTTACGGGCAGGTGCAGGGAGTGAACTTCAGGAGAAATGTTGCCGGCCTTGCCGCTAAGAATGGCGTCACCGGGTGGATAAGGAATCTTGATGATGGGAGTGTGGAAGCCCACATGGAAGGCGATCAGGAAAAAGTTCAGATCACCATTCAGATGTGCTGCACGGAGCTTTTCCCGGCACGCGTGGAGAAATACCTCTCCCATGAGGATGCCGTGGAGGACCTGCGGGATTTCAGCGTCATCAGGTGACTATCTCATACCTGTATCCAAGCCCGGCAATCCTTTCAAGCAGTGCAGACAGGTGCTTCTCGTCCCTGACGTTTATGGCAAATGTCACTGCCTGATATCCCACCGGCGTATCCTTGGCCAGATTGTCCACCTCAGCATGGAATATGTTTCCTCCAGTTTCGGATATGGCCTGTGAAATCCTGTAGAGTGTACCCGGCCTGTCAGGGATCTTGAACTCTATCCTCACAAGCTTTGATTCAATCTCCATGGACTTGAATATTATCTTGGAGAGGAGAAGGAAGTTCATGTTTCCGCCCGATAGTATTACCACGGTTTTCCCGTGGCTTACGTCAACTTTCCTGTCCATTATTGCCGCCAGCGCTGCCGCCCCTGAGGGCTCAACAAGCGTCTTGTTTCTCTCCAGCAGCTTATATATGGCAAGGGCGATGCTCTCATCGCTTACAGTGACTATTTCATCAACATTTTTCCTGACTGCAGCCAGTGTGAGTTCCCCCGGGAACTTGACTGAAATCCCATCTGCAATGCTGTCACCGCTGGTGTGATCCACAATCCTGCCCTGTTCCACGGAGGCTTTCATTGAATCAGAGAGTTCGCTTTCCACTCCCACGATCCTTATGGAAGGGTTGATGGATTTTGCTGCTATTGAAATGCCGGATATGAGTCCGCCTCCACCGATTGGAACAACAATGGTGGACACGTCGGGTAGATCCTCCAGTATTTCCAGGCCTATGGTTCCCTGTCCTGCGATGATGTATGGGTCGTTGAATGCCTCTATGAAGACGCGGCCCTCAGATTTCCGTATTGTTTCTGCCGCATCACGGGCTTCCGAATAGTCTCTCCCTCTGAGCACAACATCGGCTCCGTATCCCTGCACAGCATTTATCTTGGCAGGAACTGTGTGCTCCGGCATCACTATCTTCGCATTGATGCCGTTTACCATTGCTGCGTAGGCAACACCCTGTGCATGGTTTCCGGAGCTGGCAGTTATAACCCCAGCTTTTCTCTCCTCATCGGTAAGCCTGGACATCCTGAAGATTGCGCCTCTGCTCTTGAAAGATCCAGTTTTCTGATGGTTTTCCATCTTGAGATAGAGTTCACAGCCAAACATCTTTCCAAGTGTGGTGCTTTTCTTAAGCTCAGTTCTGTTTATCTTTCCTTTTAGGTATTTCTGGGCCTCCTTTATGAGATCTATATCAGGTACCTTAAGATCCATTTCAGTCCATCCCCATTTTTTCGTTAACTGTTTTCTTCACGGACCTGTAGAGATTTTCCGTGTCCTCCAGGAAGAGGCGCATCTTTATTGATTCAGATTCCCTGAAATCAGCGTCTGCATCCTTTATATTTATGGCCACGTTCTGAAGAACGCCCCTTATTGCAGAGGCTGAGAACTCCGCAGAGCACATGGAGTCAGTTATTGCGGATTTGAGGCCATGTCTGGAAATGAGCAGTGAATCCTGCAGGATAACCATAGATTTCTGCGCTATCTTCCATGGGACTGCTACAGCTTGCCTGATAGCTTCATTCATTTTCTTATTCCTCTCCTGGATCTGGTCAGGTGTGCCTTTTGGCATCTTCCATGCACTTACTATAAGGTTAAAGGCGGTTTCGTCATCCTTCATAAGTTTCCTCAGATCCTTTGCTGCAGATTCAGAGCGATTCTTAATCTCACTCATCATTTCCCTGAATGCCGAATAGCTCTTCTTCTCCATTGTTATTCCAGAGACCATGGCATTTATTGAAGCAGCAATAACCGAAACTGCTGCACTTGCTGCGCCTCCGCCGGGAGCGGCAGTGGGTGAAGCAAGCCTTTCCAGAAATTCGTCAAAGTTTTCCATATGATCACTTCATCATTTTTTTCTCAAGCACCTGGTCTGTGCTGAACCTGTTCAGCTGAAGGAAAAACCTTGCAGATTCAACCATTGCATCAAGTGGAACCAGCCCAACAATTTCAGACTCCACAACAGATATGCCGTATCTGGCAGCTTCAAGTTTCACCAGCTCAAATACCCTGTGAATTGGCGTTTTATGGTAATTTGTAAGGTTCATTGATATCTGGACAAGCTTCCTGTCTTCAAGGTAGAATGCCAGTGCCTTAACGAATGTGAATCCGCCGTCTTTCGCCCTGAGTGCTTTTGCGATACTCTTTCCAATGCTTATGTCCTGTGTATTCAGATTCACATTGTATGCTATCAGGTAGTTCCTGGCCCCTATAATTGTGGCTCCTGCCTTTCCGACCTCCTGTGGGCCGAAATCAGGTTTCCAGTTTTCTTCCCCAATTGAGTGACGGAGCTCTTCAAACTGGAAGCTCTTGCTCCTAATATCCTCTAGGTTTCTTCTGTGCTCACGAAGTGCGGCTTCCCCGTACATGTATACGGGAATGTGCAACTCCTCACCAACCCTTCTTCCAAGATCCTTTGCAAGAGCCACACAATCTTTCAGAGTCGTCTCTTCAAGTGGAACAAATGGAATAACATCAGAAGCGCCGAATCTGGGATGTTCACCAGAATGGCGTGTCATGTCAAT
>DAJC01000010.1:36838-39378 GCA_002498845.1 Thermoplasmatales archaeon UBA509
GATAGGCAGCTTCCACTGCATTTTCTGGGGGAGACGAGAAAGAAACAACTGACCTGTTATGGTTCTCATCCATCTCAACATCAAGGATCTTTACGCCATCAACAGAGGAAATTGCTTCAACAATACTATCAACAACACTCTTTCTGCGCCCTTCACTGAAATTGGGAACGCATTCCACAAGTTTCATGGACAGTAAGTATTTTGAGAGATTTAAAGGTTATAAAGATGAAAATGAATAGTGAAAAAAACCTTAAAAATATGGGGTTAGCATCACTTTGATCACATTTATAGGAAGCGTTTGTATACCTTACAAAAAGCCAAAATTTAAATAAATAGTAGAATTTGTACAGGTTAGCAACCAAACCTGTCACCAGAACTGGTACCAATACCGAATTATTGGTCAGTTGCCCGCTGATGGCTTGGTGGCCCTAATCAAGAGAGTGAATTAACCATGACCATGGAAGAAAAACAGATGAACGGAATTAAAGGTATAATCAAGAGGGACGGCAATGAAGTACCCTTTGACAAAACGAAGATAACCAGGGCAATTTACAAAGCCATGCTCAGCGTGAAAACCGGTACAATGAAAGAGGCCGACAGGATAGCAGACAAGGTTGTCTCAGAGATAGCCAAGGTAACTGACAGACCGACAGTAGAGCAGATTCAGGATAAGGTTGAAGCTGTCCTTATGGGCTCCAGCGACAAACATGGCTCATACTCGGATGTCGCGAGAGCATACATAATATACAGGGAAAAGAGGAGAACAATAAGGGAAGAGAAGGAAAGGCTCGGGGTAAAGGATGACCTCAAACTCTCCATAAATGCAATAAAAACACTGGAAGCAAGATACCTGATAAAGGATGAGGAGGGGAAGATCATTGAAACCCCCAGTGGAATGTTCAGGAGGGTTGCCTCACACATTGGAATAGTAAATCTACTTTATGATTACAGGACATACCAGATGAGCGGTCACCTTCCGGAGAACGGAAGAATGATCGGATCACTGTCAAACACTCAGGTAGAGGTTCTGGAGAGGGCATTCATAAACCTATCAAAGGAGGGAGAGCTGAAGGGGACATTCGATGAATTTCTTAATTTTGTATACACAAAGCCAACATCCGCTCCTGAGATCATAGACAGATACTACCAGATGATGACCAATCTCGAGTTCATTCCAAACTCCCCAACCCTGATGAATGCAGGAGCAAGGCTAGGGCAGCTGTCAGCCTGCTTTGTCCTTCCAGTCGGGGATTCCATAGAGGAGATATTTGATGCACTGAAGTATCAGGCGATGATCCACAAATCAGGTGGAGGAACTGGATTCTCATTCTCAAGATTGAGAGAAAGGGACGACATAGTTGGTTCGACCAAGGGTGTTGCCTCCGGGCCTGTCTCATTCATGAAGATATTCGACACCACAACTGATGTGATAAAGCAGGGTGGAAAGAGAAGAGGCGCCAATATGGGAATAATGAGGTTCGACCATCCCAACATAATGGACTTTATTCTGAGCAAGGACGCCGAGAACACGGTGCTGAGCAATTTCAACATATCAGTGGGGATGACCGATGAGTTCTTCGAAAAGCTTGATTCGGATGGATATGTTGAACTCAGGAGCCCAAGGACAGGCAAGGTCATCAACAGGATTAAGGCCAGGACCATGTGGGATACAATCGTGAACAAGGCCTGGCAGACTGCAGATCCGGGCCTGATTTTCCTTGATGAAATCAACAGGAAAAACCCTGTAAGGCACATTGCTGAGATTGAAGCAACAAACCCATGCGGTGAACAGCCTCTCATGCCATATGAGCCCTGTAACCTTGGATCCATAAACCTGGGCAAATTTGTGAAGGACGGAAAGCTTGACATGGAGCACCTCAGAGATATAATACACCTCTCCACAAGGTTCCTCGATGATGTTATTGATGCTAACAAGTTCCCAGTTGACAAAATAGAGAAGATGGCAAGGACAACCAGAAAGATAGGGCTTGGCTACATGGGATTTGCTGACCTTCTGGTAATGATGGGCATACCGTACAACACAGGTGACGCTCTTGAAATGGGAGAGAGAGTCATGAGTTTCCTGGAGGACGAATCTCACCTGGAATCAACTCATCTTGCTGAAGAGAGGGGAGTGTTCCCGGGTTGGTATGGCTCAACATATGAGGAGAGCAATATTCTGATGAGGAATTCCACGACAACGACAATTGCTCCAACCGGAACCATATCCATAATAGCCAACTGTTCCTCTTCAATTGAGCCACTCTTTGCTCTGGCTTTCGTCAGGCATGTCCTGAACGGCCAGGAACTGATGGAGGTCAATCCAATACTTGAGCAGACCCTTAAGGACAGGAACCTGTACACAGAGGATCTGATGCACAAAATAGCACTAACAGGAAACCTTCATGATGTTGATCTGCCTGAAGACCTGAAGAGAGTCTATGTCACTGCGCATGAGATAGACCCGGAATGGCATGTCCTTATGCAGGCTACATTTCAGAGATACTGTGACTCCGGTGTTTCAAAGACCATAAACCTGC
>DAJC01000010.1:39403-40222 GCA_002498845.1 Thermoplasmatales archaeon UBA509
CCTGCCATCGGATGCCACACCTGAGGATATTGCAAAGGCCTACAGGATGGCAAAGGACCTCCACTGCAAGGGAATCACAGTCTACAGGGACAGAAGCAAATCGGAACAGGTTCTCTACTCAGGTACGCAGCAGGTAAAGAAAAAGCAGCCGGAACCAAAGAAACCTGAGGCAGAGAAGGAGATGACTGAGCTCATAGTCAAGGTACCTGACAAGTATCTGAAACTTGACGCAACATTCGATCCTGCCTGCCCCACAGGCAAATGTGATAAATAATATCAGAGCCTTTTTATTATCATTGAGTTGGCCATACCGCCACCTTCGCAGATGGCCACAAGCCCATATTTTTTCCCTTTTTCCTGCAGAGCATTTAGAAGTGTTGCAATGATTCTTGTCCCTGTAGCACCGAGAGGATGCCCCAGAGCTATAGCGCCGCCGTTAACATTTACTCTGTCCAGGGGGACACCGAATTCAGACTGCCAGGCAAGAACAACAGGCGCAAACGCCTCATTTACTTCGAATAGATCGATCTCTGAAATGTCCATGTTCGCTTTTTTGAGGACAGAAGATGTCGCTGGAATAGGGCCGGTCAGCATTGTGACAGGATCAACCCCCACTACAGATGTGGCTACAATTTCAGCTTTCGGCTTAAGATCATACTGGTCTCTGGTTTCATCTGAACATATTAGTGACAGGCTTGCCCCGTCAGATATCTGGCTGCAGTTGGCGGCAGTAATCATTTTCAGCCCTGGAAAGGCTGGTTTCAGATTCCTCATCTTCTCCAGATCGGGAGCGGTACGGACGCCCTCATCATGATCAAG
>DAJC01000058.1 GCA_002498845.1 Thermoplasmatales archaeon UBA509
CAATCCACCCCTCTTTTGATTTACGCCTCGCACTCTTCTTTGAAGAGCCTTTCATTCGCTTTGCTCTTGCAGGGAGCATTCTTAGGGGAGTGGGATTTTTCACCGCACAATATCCCTAAGCCGTTGAAGATTAAGGAAAAAAATAAATAATATCCACTTATTTATGACTGGTGTAGGCAATAATATTTAAGCTTAATGAACGGTAATTGATCGACTAGCAAATCATTATACATAGTAATGGGTGAAACAACATATGGATGAGATTCAGCGCGTTTTCTATCAGTCAAAGTTTACATTGGACGTATCTACGCGCAATGGAATGGAATATCAGAGACTGTTCGAACGTATAATGGCATCCAAGTATACTGGGGATTTTGTGAAAATTGAACCTTGGGGCTCCCAAGGAGACTGGAAGGCAGATGGCTACGTACGTTCCACAAAAACTGTTTACCAAGTTTACGCGCCTCATGAAATGAAACTTACTAATACACTCAAGAAAATTGAAGAGGACTTCAGCAATGCTCTAGTGAAGTGGAAAGATGACATGAGAGAGTGGACATTCGTTCACAACAGCACGAGGGGAATACCAGCTCCAGTTCTTGATAAAATTAATGAATTGCAAAAAGACAATCCTAAGATATCGTTTTCAATTCAGGGTCCAGATGCTCTTGAAAGGATGTTGTTTGAATTGGATGACGTTATAATCGAGGAAATGTATGGTTTTATGCCCAGCAAAAGGGATGTTACGTCCGTGAACTATACGAATATCAAAAAAGTAGTGGCGAATATTGCTCGTGGGTTAGATTTGCATGATCAAGTGATGAACCCAGTGTCTTCTGATAAACTTAACATTAATAATCTTAGTAGCAGTGTGAGGAGCTTATTGACGATCGGAATGGCTAAGTCAGATGCTGTGAATCAGTATTTCTCTAAACACCATGATCCCCAACTTGGAGATGAAATTGCAAATACTTTTAAGGCTAAATATGAGGAATTAAAGACAATGAGGCTAGAACCAGATTTAATTTTTGCTAAACTGCAGGAATTTACATATGGAAGATGGGTGACCGAGCCCAAAGATCAAGTAGCCGCTCTGGCAATACTCGCATATCTCTTTGAAAGATGTGATATCTTTGAGAATAATGGTGGTGAGTGACGCATGATTTTCCCAACCAAGCATATGCCTCCAGATAGGTCTATACTTATCTTAGGTGCGACGTTGCTTACTCTGATGGATAAAGCAAAGAGCATATCTGAGCTCTGGGAGGATATTTCACATAACAAACAGAGCGGGTTCAGGATAAGCTACGACTGGTTCATTCTGACACTTGTATGGCTTTTCTTGATAGGCGCCGTAAAGTTTGAAAGTGGTCTTGTAAAGGGTGAAAATCAATGATTCACGAGATATATAGTGACTTGGCCAGTTTCAAGAATCTTAAATTCCATAGTGGATTGAATATCATCCTTGTGGATAAATCAAAGGATGCAACGAATCGTCAAACTAGAAATAAAGCCGGTAAAACTAGCCTGATTGAACTTGTTCACCTAATGTTTGGAGCTGATGTTGATAAGAATTCATTGATCTGCCAGGATAGGCTCTCGCAATTTTCATTTGGGATGAAATTCGACTTGAATGAACAAGAAATCATAGTTGAGAGATCCTGTAAATGGAAAAATAAGGTCATCATGAAAGAGGGACAATTTACAAATTGGCCAATTATTCCAAAATGGGATTCGACACTTCATACATATAACTTGAGTAATGAGGTTTGGAAAAAGGTTCTTGGAAATTTCTTTTTCAAATTACCATACCATATTAAGAAAGGAGAAAGGAAGTTATTTACACCAACATTTAGGTCCCTTATTTCTTACTTTGTGAGGCGTGAAGAGGAGGGGGGGTTTACTGAACCACAAATGAACTCCCGTCAGCAACAATTATGGGATACCCAAACTGCGGTATCGTATCTACTTGGATTCGACTTGAACGTCCCATATCAGTTTCAACAAGTTAGGAATAGAGAGAAAACTGTTCGGGAATTGAAGAAACTGTTAACCGGGCAGGGAGAGATACAGGGTATTGAGTCATTAGGAGATCTTCGGACTCAAGCTGCACTTACTGAACGAAGCGTCGAAAAGCTGAAAAAACAACTATTAGATTTCCAAGTATTGGAAGAGTATCATGATCTTGAAAATGAAGCTCGAAGCTTAACAAAGCAGATTTCTGCCCTAATTGACGAGAAAGTTCTGGACAGAGAGTATCTTGATAATCTTCAAGAGTCGTTCTCTTTAGAAAATCCACCTGAAATGGACAAGGTTATACGCATTTATAAGGAGGCTCTGTCTGAAGTTCCAGATATGGTTCGAAGAAAACTTGAGGAAACAAAGGTTTTCTATGAAAGTGTCGTCAGGAACAGGAGGTTGTATTTAGAGGGAGAGATCACGGAACTTCAAGCAAAAATAAAGAAAAAGGACGGCGCAATTGAAGCATTTGAGAAAAGGAAATCAGAAATAATGAATATTTTGAATTCTCACGGTGCGCTTGAGCAATATTCGAACTTGCAAGCGGAACTGACCAGAATGCATATTATTTTGGAATCGACCAAAGAGAAAATAAGACTGCTTGAACAACTGTCAGAAACGAAGAGTGAGGCAAAGCTAGAAAGAGCTAAGCTTGAGCTAATGCTCAAGAAGAACTATGCCGAACAAGCTGAACTATATAACAAAGCCATAAAGGTTTTCGAAGATTTTTCATCTCAATTTTATGAAAATCCAGGGAGCTTAGTGATAGAGCCGACTCCTAATGGACCAGACTTTTATGTTAAGATACAAGGAGAGAGAAGTAAGGGTATTAGGAACATTCAAATTTTCTGCTTCGACATGATGCTAATGCAAATTTTGAAGGATCAAGGTTTTGGTCCGGATTTCCTGATTCATGATAGTCATTTATTTGATGGAGTAGACGAGAGACAAATTGCCACGGCATTGAAGATCGGAAAAGAAACCTCTGAAAGGCTACGATTTCAATATATTGTGACAATGAATTCAGATGTGTTACCAAAAAGAGACATAGTCGGGATAGATCTTAACTCCTTCAAGGTTTCTGTTGAACTTGACGACAAAACAGATACCGGTGGTCTGTTTGGTTTTAGATTCTAAAGTGTGCGAGATTAGTCGTCAATCGCTCAGAGACGGGATCGGGAGTCAGACAAAGAGAAATTATGCGTTTAATTGAGTGTCCTCTTTTCTTGTTGCTGTATTCGCTTAAAACATTAAGTGAATCCCGACCGGTCCACTTACTTCTCCTCCTTAATCAGTTCCTTCTGAAATCTCTCCTTCATTTCCGGATTATCCGCAATCTGCTGCAGCACCGTCTCGAGGATCAGATCCTGGAAGTCATCGGGAAATGATTCGACGATCCTCTTTGTGGGATCATCCACCACTTCCGACTTCATTATTGCAGTTTCGATCTCTCTTGCCTCCTCCTTCAGTTTTTTCTCCGTCAGTGAGCGGCCAAGGATCATGCCGCACTTCCAGCAGAACCTCGCCTTGGGATCATTGGGTTCCCTGCACCTTGGGCATACAGATGGCTCCTGAGATTCTATTGATCTTTCTTCCTTGACCTCAATGCCGTATGCCTTCAGGATTGCATTGTCCTGGTCCCTACCGGAAAATTGCAAGTATGTCTGCGTCTTCCTTGATCTATGAGCTCATCCCATCTGTGCCTCCAGCGGTGCCTCAGTGACCCCGGATGCCAGTATTGTTGCCCTGGTATGCCTGAACAGGTGCGGATATATGCGCCTCTCTATCTTTGCTTCCTGCAATCCCTTTCTCATGAATTTATACACGTTGGCGTGCTCAAGCATGTAGATATAGCCTGTTTATGTGCTGCACAATACATCGCCAACATGTGATGGTTAAATTTAATTGGGGAGTCCTTGTCATCCCCTGACATGGTGGAAATGGTTTCACTCTGAAAAATATATATTGCAAAAAGCTTTTTTACGGTGTAAATTAATAATTATCAATCGAATAATAAAAATAATGTCAGCAAAAAATTGACACAAAGAATATGATATTGAAATTAATTTTTAAACATGGCAATCAGGGCTGTACTTATAAGGCCTTCAAACAAAACGGGCAGCGCATACATGACCAAATGGGGATTTCTTCCTGCCCCGCTGAGTCTACTGACGCTTGCCGGAGAAATCAGAAGGCTCCAGGACAGTTCCATAAAGATAATAGATATGGAGGGTGATAAACTCAGTCTTGATGATGCGGTTGATGAGGCTGTTAAATTCAAACCTGATCTTGTTGGAATCACCCTGCATGCCACAGCAGCACATAATACTGCAGGTTATATTGCCAGAAAGATAAAGGAGAAGAGCCCTGATACCATTCTGGTGGCAGGCGGACATCATGCTACGTTTCTTCCAAAGGAAATCATAAGATCCGGTTTTGACATTTCTGTTCTCGGCGAAGGCGATGAGACTATCTATGAAATTGCAAAGGCAGTGGCTGAAAACACAGGATTCCAGAATATACCCGGTATTGTCTACCTGAGTAACGGTATGATTAAGAGGAACAGGCCCAGAAGACTCATTCCGGACCTGGACAGCCTGCCCATGCCGCCGCTTGATCTTCTGGATTCTTCAAAGTATACTTTCAGCGTGTTCGGTGCAGAAGATAAGGTAATGTGTCTTGAGACATCCCGCGGCTGTCCATACGCATGTGACTTCTGCTCAGTAACCCCAACATGGGGCAACATGTGGAGAAACAAATCCAACGAGAGAATTCTGGAGGAGATGCGTCTTGCCAAGGTCGCCGGCTACAACTGGATATTCTTCACAGATGATATTTTCGTTGTGCATCCAAATGTAAAGCACAGGGAACAGCTTTTTGACATGATCATAGAAGAGAACCTTGACATGAAATGGATAGTGCAGATGAGGGCAGATGTTACCGCAAAGTACCCGGAACTGATAAAGAAAGCATCACAGGCCGGAATGCGCATATCGTTCCTCGGGGTTGAATCTGGCAGTGAGGAAATTTTGAAAAAAATGCACAAGGGTAAATTCACTCCTCAATCCGTGCAGGCAGTCAAAACTCTTGACCAGAATGGAATAATTGTTCTCATAGGCATGATGATCGGGGCACCCTATGAAAGATTCAGGGACGTAATCTCCACAATACGCTTCTCCAGGCAGCTTGAGGCCGCAGGAGCTGATGCTGTTCAATTTTCAATCTACACGCCCCTGCCTGGAACAAGAATATTTGATGATGCCCTGAGAACAAATACACTGTTCACACTGGATTGGGACAGATATGATGTTCTCACGCCGGTAATGAAAACCGGTTTCGGACCGGTAAGGGACCAGATGGCCCAGTTTTATGCATCATACAGCTTCTACATACACAAGTTCCTGAGAGACAAGCTGAAAGGCATAAAGAGAAGCGCCGCAAAGACTCAACTTGTTGACAATGCCTATAATTTCATACTTAAGATGATGCCACAATATCTGCGGGAATTTTTCGGTTTTCCCAGATATATCCTTCAGACGTATGATCTGTACTGGAATTTCAGAAAACATCCCGCTCTTGATTCTGAAAAGGTTGCAGAGGCCCTTGAGACCTCAAACAAGATAGTGTATGATCAGGGGGAGAAAAGGAATCCCTATTTCATGATAAAGGAGTCCCGCTGATTTTAAAG
The DNA here is from genome assembly GCA_002498845.1 of Thermoplasmatales archaeon UBA509. Lineage (GTDB taxonomy): Archaea > Thermoplasmatota > Thermoplasmata > Thermoplasmatales > Thermoplasmataceae > UBA509. The sequence goes on from DAJC01000058.1 coordinate 5,708, forward strand.
TTCAGAGATCATTCTTGTTGTTTCGCCGGCTGCCTTCTCAACATCCTTGTATTTCACCCGGACCTTTTCCTTTACAGATTCCGGCGTATTCTGCAGTGCAAGGATATTCAGCAGGTGCTGCAGTTCACTGTCAAGTATGTTTGCCAGTATCCTTAGATCTTCCTGTTTTTCCGGTGAAACTTCCTGTCTGCGTTTGGACACGAAACAGTCAAAGTGAACCGATCCATCTCTGGTGAACGTGAATTTTTCACCAGTTTTAACAGGCCTGGCGCATACAAAGCATTTAAATTCTGCCATTATGCTGGATTTGGGCACCCTTTTTAAGGATGTTGTAAACATTTGCGATAAAAACGTCCGTAAAACGTATGGTGCGTCAATTTACGTGATGTTATTGCCTGCGAAATCAGGCATAGGACTCCATAACCGCTATGGTGAGGAAAACATGATGAAGCGAATATCATACTGGAAACAGTTGCTATTTTGCATTTCGATATATTTATGCTCATGTCCGCACAGGCTAACTCATTTTTATATACTCGTGCTGAATATAGTAGTTGACGATAACGCAGGAAACATCTAATTTTTCTGAGTTCGCAACGCAAGAGTGTTAAAATGACAAAATTCGAAGAATTCCAGCTGAAAAGTGAACTTTTAAATTCACTGCACAAAATAGGTTTTGACGAAGCTACTGAAGTCCAGGAGAAAGCTATTCCTCTGGCACTGGAAGGAACTGACATGGTTGTCAGATCCAAGACCGGCACCGGGAAGACAGGTGCATTCCTGATTCCTATCATTCAGAAGCTTGAGAAGAAAGACAGAAACGCAGCATTGATTGTTGCACCCACCAGGGAACTTGCACTGCAGGTTTACGAGGTTGCAGCACAGATGGGCATGTCTTCTGGCATAAGATCAACTGTTGTTTACGGAAAGGTAAGCATTGAAAGGCAGATACAGAACATACACAGGGGAACAAACATCATAATTGGAACACCCGGCAGGCTAATCGATCTCATGAAGAGAGGTGAACTTGACCTCTCCAGAGTTCGGTTTGTTGTTCTTGATGAAGCAGACATTATGTTTGATCTGGGCTTTATTGAGGATGTTGAATACATCCTTTCCAAGACACCAGCAACAAGGCAGACAATGCTACTGTCGGCAACAGTACAGGAAAGGATCCTTAAACTGGCAAAGAAGCATATGCATGATCCTGAGTTCATCAAGGTTGGCGAAGAAAAAGTTCTCACTGTTAACACAATATCACACAGCTACGCATTCTCTGCTGATCATTCCAAGATTGCAACGCTGCTGGCATACCTGAATGAATACAAGCCTCCGAAATCCATAATATTCTCCGAGACCAAGAGAGGCGCAGACTACATATACAGGATACTGGTGAAGCAGGGCTATTCCGCAATGGTTATGCATGGCGATCTGACACAGGCACAGAGGGAGCATTCCCTTGAACAGTTCCGCAAGAGTGCGCAGTTTCTGGTGGCTACAAATGTGGCAGCCAGGGGCCTTGACATAGACGACGTATCGGATGTAATTAACTTTGATCTTCCAGGAGAGCCTGAAGTTTACGTGCACAGGGTTGGCAGATCAGCAAGAATGGGCAAGAATGGAACAGCCTTCAGCATAATTTACGACGATGAGATGAATCTCATAAAGAATATAGAAAAAAACGTGAAGATTCACATGAGCAGGATAGAACTGGACCAAGAACCTTTTGCCCACATAAGTGACAGCATTTCAATGGGCATGCGTGGTGGCCAGAGGCCAAGAAGGAATATGGGCAGCAGATCCGGTTACAGCAATAACAGAAGAAGGCCCGGAAACCGCACCTATGGCGGCTCAAGGTCCTACTGATCTCGGAATAAAGTATAATTCTCCCTCAGGAAAACCGGAATCTGTTCCTGAGCATTGTGTACTGCTCCATTATTTTACCCGGGAGTTCTGGCCCAAGTGAATCCAGGTACTCCCCTATTTCACTTATTTCCTTCTTCCATTCATCCCTGTCAATTTTGAACAGCAGTTTCCTGTGATCATCCGGAAGGTCAATTCCATTCAGGTTGAAATCGCTGTCTGGAATGTAGCCAATTTCCGTCTTGATGGCTCCAGCCCGGTTCTCCTGTCTGTTTATCATCCATTCAATCACCCTCAGATTCTCGCCATACCCAGGCCATATGAATGATCCCTTGCCGTCTCGCCTGAACCAGTTTACATAGAAGATTCCGGGAAGATGATTGGACTGATTTCCGATCTCAATCCAGTGCTGGAAATATTCAGAAATATTGTACCCGCAGAATGGCCTCATGGCCATCGGGTCTCTTCTGATTTCTCCAACTTTTCCTTCGGCTGCAGCCGTCTGCTCAACGCCCATGGTTGCTCCCAGGAACACCCCATGAACCCAGTCAAAAGCCTGATACACCAATGGAACGGTGTCCCCACGCCTTCCTCCAAATATTATACCTGTCACCGGTACTCCATTGGGGTTATTGACTTCAGTGGAAAGGTCCGGATAGTTTGTCAGAGGTGTTGTGAAACGGGAATTAGGATGAGCAGCCTTTGCTCCCTGTCCTCTCATGAATTTTCTTCCCTGCCAGTCAATAATTTCACCGCCTGTGTCCGGCAAACCTTCCCACCAGGGCTCATTCTTATCCGTAAGAGCTACATTTGTGAATATGGTGTCATGTGTTATGGACTTCATGGCATTGGGGTTAGTTCTACTGTTTGTTCCGGGTACAACTCCGAAAAATCCATTTTCTGGATTCATTGCGTACAGCCGCCCATCTTCACCAAGATGTATCCATGCAATATCATCTCCTATGAGGCGTGTCTTCCATCCATTCCTGGCATATTCAGCAGGTGGATTGATCATTGCCAGGTTTGTCTTTCCGCTTGCACTTGGGAATGCAGCAAGAAAATAGTATTTTCTGCCTTCAGGATTCTGAACTTCGAGTATGAGCATGTGCTCAGCCATCCAGCCCTGTTGACGGGCTTCCACAGAAGCAATCCTGAGGGCATGGCATTTCTTGCTTAGCAATGCGTTGCCTCCATAGGCTGAATTTATGCTCACTACATGCGCATCGACACTTGGCCTTTCCCAAGGAAAATGTAGAATATAGCGGTTTTCAGGGTCAAGATCGCGGGAAGCATGGATGCTTCTTATGTAATCTCCCCGCTCCCTTATTTTCTGGAGAGCAACCTGCCCCATTCTGGTCATAATATACATATTCACGACTACGTACGGGCTGTCTGTGATTTCAATCCCAACCTCCGCGTATGGGGAATCTTCGGGACCCATTATGTAGGGAACCACGTACATGGTTCTGCCCCTCATTGAATTCTTCAGAAGTCTGTCAACAATCCTGTTGGACTCCTCTATGGACATATGATTGTTAAGTGGGCCTACCTGTTTGCTATCCTGTGATATAATAAATGTTGCCTTCTCCGTTCGGGCAACGTCCCGTGGATCGCTTCTGGAAAGGTAACACCCAGGGTATGTTTCCTGGTTGAGTTCTATCAACTCTTTGCTCGAAAGCATCTCTCTGATTATTGATTTGTATTCTTCTTCAGTACCATCGCAGAATACCACTTTCTCTGGTGTAACCAGATCCGCAACGCTCTCAACCCACTCTTCGACAGATTTCAGTTTTTCTTTTTCCATCACAACACACCCATGTGAATCGCGAAATTCCTGCAGTATCGGCGAATTCAAAGGAACCCACGACCATTCCAAATCTCAATTCTCTTTATTTTTTACAATATTTAAGCTCTTCCTTTTCTGTTAATGTCTGCTATCGGCATATGTCGATGAAATATGAAAATGATGCCTGCACCGCATGAAATGAGGCTGTAAATTTAACAAAAGGCCCTTAAATGTGCACAAAGTATTAATATAGTGGTTTAATTCGGGTGGCCTTTGCCATAAAGGTCAGGGAAAATGAAATATTCACGCTTGCTATGTTCCCGGGATAAGGGTCTGTGGGGTAGCCTGGTATCCTTCCAGCTTCGGGAGTTGGAAACTCCGGTCCAAATCCGGGCAGACCCACTGTTAACTATGTTATTTCTGTTTCATTAAGGCTTCTATGTGGAATATAAAGTGGATTCCTGCAACTTAACTTCTAAATTTAGAACAGGATAACAATTATGTCCTGAGTTATATCGCCCCATCTCAAAAGCAGTATAATTCTCACATGGTGCCATCCATACAGGTTTCGCGCCAATTCGTGCATTTTTCCAGAAATTACGCCAGAATTGCGGTTTATTCTAACGGTTATTTTGAAAATTTTCAAATGCTTCCGAGAAACAGTACTGTCCTGTATACCATTTCCACGCTTCCGTTGGTTTCATAGCGATGGAATATGCTTGAAAAATCATCAACCAACTTCCAGTAAGCCGGGTCATTCTGGGTGATTGCATACGAAGCAGACCGATAACGTCCTATAACTGCATCCAGCGTAAGTTTCTGGACATTGGGGAACTTGAACGTCTGAAAATTTTCCCTGAAAAGCGTTACAAGGTCTTTCCAGTCAAGCACGGTGCTCCCTGTGGAATGATATTTGCTGCTATATTTGCGGACAACGGATTCATACTCCCAGGTGAAGGTTCCAGGCTCCATCACCCTGTCATTCCAGATGAGTGCAACCCACTTCCTGCCTCGAAGAATTCGGGAAAACTCCTGCATTGCAGGTTTGGCATCCATCCAGTGGAACGACTGTCCGCAAACAACAAGGTCCACGGAAGCGTCTGGAAGCCCTGAGGACTCGCCTGTCCCCTCAATGAAATCCACCTTACCGGCTCCCGCAAGATTTCGAATGGACATTTCCCTCATTTCTCCGTTGGGCTCAATGCATTTCACGTGGTTGCCATTCTCAAGGAAAAGAGTAGCGAGGATTCCCGTTCCTGACCCTATGTCTGCAACCGTCCAGTCACTGCTGAAGTCGGCAACTTCGGATAGGGTGTCAATTATGTCATGGGGATATGTAGGTCTATACCTGGAATAAAATAAAGATGTTCCATTGAAAATCTTCTCTGCATCATTCACGTTTGAGCTATCATCTACTGATAAATTTTGTTTTTGTTCCTCAACCTCTCCGGTTAAAATGCCATCCTTCATTACGTCATGATAATAATTTGCTCTCTTTGCACGTTTGATCGCATTACATGAATTATGTACAGTGCTAAATCACCGTTAAATAGGAATATCCCATCCACAGCAAGATGTATGGAAAGCTTCGATCCCTGGCCTTCACTTCTCTGGGTCATTTCTCCAATGATGGCACCACATTGCTTTATCCCACTCTGATTACCTATTATGTAGAGTTGCCGGGAATCAAGATACCGTACCTTGGAGCAATGGCCATAATATTCAATATTATTTCAGGGATATTCAGCACCCCGGTAGGGAACTATGCCGATCGGAAAGGAAACCATGGCACGCTCATTGCTGTTGGGATATTGATTCTCGCCCTTTCCTCCTTTCTTCTGGCACTGCCCTTTATCATAAAGGGGTATACTCTTGCCCTTATACTGGCCGGCGCAACAGTCCTTGGAATAGGGCAGGCCTTCTATCACCCTCTCGGGGCAGCTGTACTCAGGTCAACCTTTGAGCCAAGGTCTGCCCCAAGCGCAATGGGAGTCAACGGCTCATTTGGAAGCCTTGGAAGAGCCATAATGCCCCTGGTGATTGTGTTCCTCATGACCGCACTTGGTGATTTTCACGGTCTTCTGATATACACGTTATACAGCCTGGTCAGTGCAGCAATAATCTACGGCGGTCTGAGAGGACAGGAGATGTCACGCAAAAAGAAAGTCATCGCAGCCGATTCTTCAGGAAAGGCAGAGACGAAAAGGAGCATGAAGGCGTTTATGCCGTTCCTGTACATGCTAACTGCTGCGGTTTTCGTCCGGTCACTGTTCCTGACGGGCACCATCACCTTTATCCCAACTCTATTCGATGAGACATTCAAGAGCAAGACCCTTATGGTCACCATAATCACCCTCGCCTACATTTCTCCCATAATTGGCCAGCCATACTTTGGAAAGATCACTGCCAAATATGGCGGCAGATTTACTGTTATTGTTACCTTCGTACTTTCAACTGTGTTCTTTGGGCTGTTCCTCATATTCTACCATAATTTCATACTGACCATAATTCTCTACGGAGGATACGCTTTTGCAGCATACAGTGGATTCCCTGTATTCCTTGGCTATGTGGGGCAGGTTGTGCCCAAGGAATTTTCCGGTGCATCAAACGGGCTGGTCTGGGGGATCGGACAGACCGTTGGCGGTGGCATAGGTGCGGCAGTCATCACGCTGTTCACGCTCTTTGTCAATGTTCCAACGGCAATCCTGTACATGTTTCCATTTGCCATAGGGTCATTGCTGTTTTTGCCATTTCTGCCCACCAGGGAGAAGGCGGAAAAGCTGGCATCAGCAGCTTAAGGTTTTATCCATTGTGCAGTTAACCGGTCATGGATTCCAGGACGCTAATTGATCATACAGGCAGGGAAGTAAAAGTACCGCTCAATCCCAAGAGAATAGTAAGTTTCAGCCCAGCGGTGACAGAGATACTTTTCGAGCTTGGTCTTGGCAGCAATATTGTTGGCGTTTCGGCATTCTGCCAGCGCCCCAGGGAAGTTGCAGGCATCAGACGTGTCGGAAGCTACGGAAGTGCCAGAACTGAGGTTCTTGATGCGGTGAATCCTGACCTGATTCTTGCAATATCCGGGTACCAGAAGGACTTTGCAATGAAACTGTCTGAAAGGTACCCGGTGTTCATATTTGAGCTGCCCTCCTCAGTGGCAGGCATACTGGACCTTGTGTCAAGGGTTGGCATAGTTACTGGACGCGTTGACGAATCCAAATACATGAACTTTGAGCTTATGAAATATCTTGGTTCCATACGAAGACATCCTGCACTGACCGGTTACCTGGAGATAGATTTGGGCGGTCCTGTAACCTTCGGATCCATGAGCTATATAACTGACGCACTGTCCCTGATGGGGGTGAACAGTATCTACAGAAAAACCGATTCGGAATGGGTCCAGCCAGATTTGGACTTTGTCATGGAATCAGATCCTGACGTAATCTTCTATGAACCAAAGATGTACGGCAGATTTGATAATGCAATGCAGCAGAAGCTCATCAAGGAGAGAAAATGGGAGAACCTGAGTGCAGTCAAGCTTGGGAGATTCTTCGTAACCCCTGGGAAGCTGGATTTTTTTGCCCATCATGGCCCCGCGTTCATAAGGGAGGTCATTCCATGGACAATGGAAAAACTGGATGATCTGTAAACATTTCCTCGCTGGAATTTGAGCCGTACGAATTTCGCATCTTCAATCTTGCGTATCATTTAAATACGGTGACACAATTAGTCCTAGTCTTCTATACAGACAAAGGAAGTAATAGAATGGAAGGAACTACCAAAATAAAAGACCTTACACCAGAATCAAGGAGAGTAAATGTCCTTGCCAAGGTTGTTAGCGTAGGCGAACCGAAGGAAATACAGACCAGATTTGGAGAAGATAAATCCGTAACAGAGGTCTATATTGGCGACGAGACAGGAAAGATAATACTATCACTGTGGGGCGACCAGGCAGGTCAGGCAACTGACGGTCAGACGCTTTACATAGATAACGGTTACATTTCTCTGGTTAGGGGGCACATGAGGCTCAATGTGGGCAAATATGGCACCCTAAAGGTTGGAGAAGAGGAAATCTCAGAGGTCAACGATGAAGTTGACATGAGTGAGAAGGAATACGAAAACACCTTCAGAGGCCCAAGGAGAACCGGCGGCGGAAACTTCAGAAGAGGCGGAAGCGGCGGCGGTTACTACAACAACAATAACCAGGGCGGAAGGGGAAGACCACCCAGAGACGATTTCTGAACAATTCCCAGTTAAGGGCTTCTCAGCCCTTTATTCTTTTTTTCTGATCATGGAACATTTCCAGAATTTCCTGCGTGCTTGTTGAATCTTCAGGCCTCTTGTCCTCGCGCCATTTCCCTGTAAATCTCGGGAATCTTATTGCGAGACCAGCCCCCTTTTCAATTTTGCCGAATGCGCATGAGTGCACGGGGCTTACAGTTATCTCAGAGCCAATTATCTCCATCACGAAGTAAGGCTCTATCCACACGTCAGGCTGCAGAAGTGATTCCACTCGTGCGGGCTTATCTGGCACTATGTGATCCTTGAATTTGGCAGGAAGTGCAAAGAGTACATCATCCGTAAAGCCTGTTCCCAGCTTGCATATGGATTCGAAAACATCCGTCACCTTGTTGTATGTTGCCATGAGAAGTGCGCCGTAGGTGCCCTTTCTCCTGCCATGGCCCCCAAATGCCCCAATTACAGTCAGGTCAAGTGAATCCTCAAACTCAGACTGGTAGTCTCTCTTCAGCTTGATCCAGAGCCATCCTCTTGCACCCGCACGGTAGATGGACTGTTCAGAAACGTTCTTGGCAACAACTCCTTCGCAGCCGGAATTGATGGATTCGTCGAAGAACTTCTGAACCTCCTCCGGATTATCGGACACTATCTGAGTTGCGGTCCTGAAGGAATCATTTGGGGTGAAAAGACCTTCCAGAATGCGGCGCCTCTCCAGATACGGCTTCCTGTGCAAAGGCTCCCCGTTGAGGTATATAACATCAAAAAGGAATACAACCAGTGGCACGTCCGCCTCCAGCCGGTCAAGATCGTATTTTCTTCCCCTCCTCTGGGAAACCACCTGGAAGGGATACAGCTCTCCTGTTTCCGGGTTATACGGAACGGCTTCGCCATCAAGGATGCACGATTCAACAGAAAAGGTGGTTTTGAAGTTCCTTGCTATGTCAGGAAAATTTGAGGTGGTTTCCTCTGTGCCCCTTGAAAAGATCTTCACCTGTCCGCCATAATAGTGTATCTGTGTCCTCATCCCATCGTATTTGTATTCAAAGGCGGCCTTACCACCCATCTTCTGCAGAATCTGGGGTATGTCTGGAAGGCGTTCTGCCAGCATCACCTTGGCCGGCACCATGGGTTCAGGCCCCACATTGATGAGCTCGGATTCACGCCCGCTGGACAGAAGCTCAGCCACATAGCCTATGTCAGGGTGGAAATTGTATGCCTCATCAATCTCGGCGGATTTATCTGCAGTTGAGAAGGCATTAACCAGTGCATCCAGTATGGTGGCGTCAGATACTCCTAGCCTGAGCTTTCCTGTGGCAATTCTTGTAATGTACTGTGCGTCATCAGGTGTTCCATTAAGAAGAAGGTCCTGGAATATCCTGATCTTGTTCTTCACGCTGCCTTCTCCCTTCACAGAGGCAAGCTTAAGCAACGATGAATGAACGGCCTCCACAGTAAGATCATGGGAAAAAAGTGAGTTCTGCGACTTTGCCGCAGTAATTTCTTTGGCCACAGATCCCAGGTCCCCGGATTTCATGAACATGTTATTGATTTCATCCTCTGTCTTGCCAGATATTCCGGAAAGTGCTGTTATGATGAGCTTATCAGCAAGTCCCAACTCTATTCCAAGGTAATCCGGTCCCAGCTTCCCCTGGATCAGGTATGTGAGAATTCTCAGGTCCTTACCTGCTTCCTTGAGGAGATCCACCAGTATCTGAGTAAGCTCCAGCCTTTTCCGTGTACCGGACAGCTGGTTGAATTTTTCTGAAACGGCTGAGAACAACACTGTTGATTATCTGGAATCAGTATTAAAGAATGGCTGTCTTCCATATATTTCAGATCTCAGGTAGCCCAGCGACATGTATCCCGCAGATACGCAGGCGGCACCTATTGCCCCTATGGTTATCCATGAGAATGCATAGTTTGAATGGTCGTATACAAGTGAAAATAGCAGGGGACTGAATGAACCTATGATATTCTGCACAAAGTTGACGAATGAGAGGGCGAATGACACCATGCCGCGATCCTTTGTGGCTTCGGCAGTCAGGGTGTAAAGCATTGACAGCACATTTACTGTAAGTATTCCAAGAAGTATCAGCAGGAGGAAAAGCAGGATGAAGCTGGAGGTCATCCATATCACCGCAGTGAATGCGCCTACCATGAGCGCCCATGCAAGGAACATCAGGATCCTCTTCCTGATCCTACCGAAAATGTAACCTCCCAGCATGCCTCCCACGAAGCCTATTAGCAGGTATGTAGTGCCAAGAACGCTTGCAACATTGGGCGACATATGAAGCCCTGTTTCGGCGTAATATACAAAAAGCTGCCCTATGACGGTTTCGGACAGTATGCCGGAGAGCGCGGCTATGGGGAGGATCCAGATGAGCCTGGATCTCAGCACCTCACCGGCCCTGCTGAAGACCCTTGCGCCGAAGGTGCTGGTTTTAGCTCCCCTGAGAATTATGTAGTTTTCAACTGCAAGTGCTATCATAATGCCTCCCGAGAGGAAGAGAGGAGTGCGCCAGCTGAATGCCTGGTCCAGGAAATCCCAGCCTATTATCCCTACTCCTCCCCCAAGATTGAATGATCCGTTGAAAAGCCCAACGTGGAAGCTGTATTTGTCCTGCGGCACAATCTCTGAAATCATTCCCAGGGCAGGGGAGAAGAACATGGCGGATCCGATGCCGGCAAAGAGGCGCGAAAGGAAAAGATCGGGAAGGTTCTGGGATAATCCGGTTGCAATAACTGCAGCTCCAAGTATGGTTATTCCCAGGGACGAGGTGGCCCTGTTTCCTATCCTTGAGGCAAGGAGGCCTCCAACCAGCTGAAACGTTGAGAGACCGATGTAAAATGCAGTTGTCATTATGCCAAGCTGGACCAGTGAAAGATCGAGATCCCTTGATATGTACTGAAGACCGGGGGCAATGTTGAACCAGTTCAGAGCATAAACAGCCCTTGATGCATTGATAGAAATGGCCTGTGCCCTGTACCCCATTCAGAGGGCATTATTTCCTTATATTACTAGTTATTCCTGTGATTCCTCTGGTCAACTGCTGCGAAACCCATCCACGGAACCTGATTTCATTCAACTTTTTGCTGAATGCAGCAAGTTTTGATCTTCCGACACATGGGCTGAATGTTATATCGGGATATCTTACGTCCATGAGTATGAGGGGTGCTGCTGCAGCGATCTTTGGAAAGCGATCAGTGGAACTGAATGGATCACGTATCTCCCCGGCAGCATTGCTTTCAACAACAAAGGCAATTATGGTCCTGATCTGGTTCCAGAGAAAACTCCTGGCGGTGAAGTCTATCATGAATGTTCCCCCATCTTCGCTGAGTTCAATGGACTCTATTGTCCTTACTGGATTCCGACCATCCCGTCGGGAGTAGGCAGAAAAGTCATGTGTGCCGAGAAACAGCCTGAGCTGCGGCAGAATAAGTTCTCTGTTGGGTAGGTCGTCCTGCTGCAGCATGTAGCGGTACGTCTTGTTCTCACAGTGTCTGGGATTGAAGGACTCAGCAACAGGGCTCCATGAATGGAACACCATGCTGTCAATCATGGAATTCAGCGATCCCATTATCCGTGGAGCCGGGAGATCGGTCTCAACAGTGAGCACGTTCGATAGTGCAGAAACTCCTCTGTCGGTTCTGGCAGCACTGTGTATCTCAGAGGATGTGCCGATCCTCACAAGACTTTCAGATATTGTGTCCTCAATGCTGTTTTCACCGTTTCCAGCCTGGAATCCGCTGTAATCCCATCCAAGATAGCCGAACTTTATGGCGATCCTCATTTTCTGTGGTATATGGCAACAGGTATTATTTACGCATAGCATGCTCCCCGGTGATAATAATAGCCGGTTCAGGCGTGGCTGGTTCATATCTTGCAAGGAGACTTTCCACAACGGGAGTCGAATTGAGGCTGTATGACCCAAAAAAACCTGGATTCAGGATTCCATGCGGTTACGCAACAAACAAATTCAATTTCAGGAAATATGCAGAGCTTGCTGGGTTGGATGGCGATTCATATATCCAGAGAAGAGCTGATTCGGTAATACTCACAGGCGACGGTATGCCGGAAATGCACTTTCCATCCAGGGGACTGTGCACAGTAGACAAGAACAGGCTTGAGGCTGACCTTGTGTCTACAGTCGGTGTTGAAAGGAGAATGGCGCCACTGCCTGGAGAGGATGACATACTGGTGGATGCCACCGGGATTTCAAGGCACTATCTTGGTGCAGCCCCTGAGGACTTCACGATGCATACCACAGAATACCTTTCCGGATCAGCCAGCCATGAAGAATTTTATTTCAGGTATTTTCCCGGAGGACATGGCTATTACTGGGAATTTCCTTTGGAGCAGGGCTACCACGTGGGAGCAGGCTCAGATTCAACGGGTCTCATAATGAAGAGCCTTGAAAATATTGATCATTCGGCCATAATGGCCAGGGATCTGAGGCTCAGGCCTCTTTTCAGCAGAATGTTCAGCGGAAGAGCTGTGGGTGTTGGTGAATCAATCGGTACTGTGAGCCCCATAACCGGTGAAGGCATACTTCCCTCAATTGAGTGCGCAGAAATACTGTACCAGACCCTATGCCATGAAACAGAACTCCAGGAGATAAAGATAAAGTACGGAAATGCCGTAAGAAGGAAATTCGGCCACTACGAGAAGCTCTTTTCGCTCCTCATGGATGCCAGAAACGGGAAGATGGCAAAACCGGCCAATATCGCAGCCATACCGGCGGTGAAGAGAGACTTCAGGAATTTCGGTATTGACCTGGGCATTGTCCGTGTGTTGAGGGAACTTTTTATCAGATGATTCCGCCATCTATTGGTATCATTGCATCTGTTGTGGCTCCAAAAGCATCCTCATTTATCAGGGCAAGGACAACGTTTGCGACGTGATCGGGCAGCACTTCCCTTCTCAGCAGATTCTGGGTCTTGTACTGTTCAACGGTCTGTCCCTTTGCCTTAGCCCTGGCTTCAAGGACGCCATTTTCCCAGATCTTGGAACCCCTGAATATCTTGTCAGGATTGACTATGTTTGCCCTGATTCCATATTTCCCACCTTCCTTGGCAACGTAATGGCATACGTGGGCTGCAAATGCCTTTGTGGATCCGTATGACAGCATTCCGGGGCCCGGATTTGTGAGATTCTTGGTTATGTTGAAAACCATGTTGCCCCCAATGTTCTGTGCCTTCATGATCTTGAATGCCTCACGTGTCATCAGGAATGTGCCTCTGGCATTAACCCTGTAATGGAGGTCAAGATCCTGGACAGTTGTATCTTCAATGAGGCTGCTCTTGAGCACACCCGCATTGTTGAACAGCATGTCCACGCCACCGAACTCCAGCACTGCATTCCTGTAAGCTTTCTCCACGGCCTCTTCGCTGGAGATGTCAATGACAGCGGGGATTACTGGATTTCCTGATTCAGTTCCCAGTGTCTTTGAAACGCTGGTGACATCCGGATCCAGATCGCAGGCAATGACTGCTGAACCGTTCATGGCAAGTTTCCTGGCAACCTCCAGGCCGATTCCGCTGGCCGCTCCTGTGACCACCGATACATGACCCTCAAGAGGGCGTGGGTGGAATTTCTTCAGCTTGGCTTCCTCCAGAGGCCAGTATTCCATTTCATACGCCTCCTTCCGGGATATGAATGAGTTACCTCCGAGCCTCATTGCCCTGGCATTCACCAGCAGGGAGTGTCTCATCTGGTCCATTGCAATTGACGCTTCTCGGGAATTTATACCGGCTGTAATGAGTCCGTATCCCCTTATGACAATGCATGAAGGATATGGGTCATGCATGGGGAATCCCCTGACATATTCCTCGTACTCTTTTCGGTATTTTGCTGCATATTCATCAATCACGTCAGCTGATCTGGACACATGGTCAATGTAGGCATAATCAAACTTTGTCCTGATGAGCATATCTGGAGTTGCAGGTCCGTTGGTGGCCAGCTTCTCTGCCTCTCCCGACATGGATATCTTCAATGAAGCCTCATCTGTCGCAATCTTCAGAACTTTCCTGGTTGATCTGGACAGGAGTCCACGGATTGTGGGAAGCAATGATTCCACAGCTGCGGGATCGACCCTGTCATATTTCTTCGGGAAAAGATCTGTGCCTTTCAGCTTTCCATTGATGTATTTATCCGCCGCAGAAACTATCTCCATATGGCGGTCGTAGCTCTCCTTTCCGCTTTCGCCGAAGGTGAAGAGGCCGTGGCGTGAAAGCACAATTCCCTTTATTTCTGGCCCCATTGATTCTATTGTCTCCAGAAGAGCCCTTGCAAGCTTGAAGCCCGGTGGGATGTACGGTATCACCATTACATTTCCAAGTATGTTCTTTATCTCGTCAGGCTTCATTGTGGTGTTTGTGATGGACAGTATTGCGTCAGAATGCGAGTGATCTACATAGGCGTGCGGTATGAAGGCATGCAGGAATGATTCCACGCTTGGAGAGGATTCAGAAGGGTCAACCATGCTCTTCCGCATATATGCAACCATTTCCTCATCGGACATTTCCTTAATTTTCCTTGCGGCCAGGAGATCGTCCATCCTGAGGCCGGTGAAGCCTCTCTCCGTGATGGTGGCAAGATCCGATCCGCTCCCCTTCACCCTGAGGACATGGATATCCCTTCCAGTATGATCCTTCTCCGTTACCTTTACTGAGGTGTTGCCGCCCCCATGCAGCACAAGGGAGGAATCCCCGCCCAGAAGTCTTGAATAATAAACTCGCTCTTCCAGCGGTGAGTTGAATGTTATTCCTTTGCGTTCTTCAGCCATACTGCCGAAATGCCTGTTATGTTTAATTAAATATCGAAAGAGGAAATCCTGGGAACTGGCTGAAGCAATCAGGATGAGGGCTTCAGCGTTATGACGGGCCTACCGGGCCATGCGATCTTTTTCCCCGGTATGGGAGAATTCTCGCTTATATTGACCTGGCACTGGAAGGTCTTCTCAAGGTAGGTGAGGCTTTCCCTGAGGATGGCTGCCTCTCCGCTGACAGAGGTGTCAATATTCCTTTTGTTCTTCATGTAATCCCCAATGAATGGCTTCAGGCGTGGCGTTGCTTCCGATGCCCGATTTTCTGCCAGCAGTAAGGCCAGTTTCCTCATTTCACTTCCGCATACGCTGATTTCTATTACTGCAGGATTTATGGATGTTGCCTTCATTATGTCCCTTACGTCCTGTATAACCTTCTGCAGGTACTTTTCTGCTGACAGGATCTCATGATCAACAGGCCCGGAATTGTCTTTATCCATTATTGTAGTGCTCACAAACCCCTCTTTTCCCATGGATTCCCATAGTTCTTCGCAGGTGTGAGGTATCACCGGTGCCAGCGCCTGGATCCAGCGGTCCAGAATGCGTGAGACAGCATATCCTGTATTTCCGCCTCTCTGTTCCACATACCTGATGTCATTCATGACCTCATAGAATATGGAGATGATTGCACCCCTCAGATCGAAATTCTCCATGCCCTGGAAATATTCCCCGAGATGCTGGTTGAACCTTGATTCGAACCAGTTCTCAATCTGGGTGGAGATGAATCCGGGTTCATGCTGGCGGTTGGAAACAAGGGCAAGGAAGGTCTCATACTTCTTCCTGACAGCCTGGATTTCGTCCTCATTCCAGTCAAGCGTTGACGCAATGTCTGCATTGACTGCAACAAAGAGCCTGTAAAGATCGGCCGAATAACGGTGCGATATCCTGAGAAGTGATATTGCATTTCCCTTGCTCTTGGAGATCTTGGCGCCGTTTGATATTACAAGCCCGGATATTATGAGGCCCCTGGGCTGCAGATTTTCCGGGAACAGGGCAGCATGGTTCATAACATAAAATGACAGGTGGTTGCTCAGGTGTGGGTGGGCCGTGAGCCTTATGTCCACGCCGTACCAGTATTCAAGGCTCCTTCTGGCTTCCCTGGCAAGATCCTGAACAGCCTCATCATATTCTGCCAGCAAACTCCTGTCCCCTGAGCCGTAGATGAATTCCATGATTCCCTCCGGTATCCTGCCAAGCAGCCGGAATATCTCCTTGAGCTGGGTTGAATTTGTGTAAACTGCAGGATATATTGTGGAATCGGACAGGGACTCTATGACCCATTCCCTGTTAAAGGGAAGTCTGGTTCCTATGCCTCTCCGGCGTGCGCATGGTCTTTCTCGTAGCCAGTCTATTGCGTCGTTCATTGCGTTCCTGTAGAATTCGGGGTAGTAGAACATCCTTCCCACAAGTTCATGGGAGAGTTTCTTCCACCATGGAACTGAATAATCTATGAACCACTGATCCTTCATGACTGCAACCACAACCTTTGATCCCGCGCGGGTTGTGGCATGCCGCGAGGTCTCATAGAAAATGAAGCCGAGTTTCTCCTGGAAAAGGTCGCCCTTAATGGAGTCCCTTGCCTGCTGTACGGTCATTCCTGAATATTTTCCGTTTTCGCCATTCATCCTTCCAGAATAGAATTCTTCCCTGTACAGCCTCTGGGTTGCCTCCCTGATGAGATCAGAATCATTTATTCCCTTTATGCCGGTCTGGGAAACAAGTGACTGAACTGTGATTCCCGGATCAGATAAAACATCGATAACTGTAACCGGGTCAACATTTATTGAGTACTCCTTCATGGCAACAAAATCCCATACCGCATGCCCCGGAACGGAATACACGACGCCTGTGCCGTTGTCAGGGTCAACAAACTCTGCCTGGTACACCCTCAGTTTCCTGCCGCTGAAGGGTGCGGTAAATTCCTGGGAGAGAATCTGAGAATTCCGGATGCTTCCAATTACCGTGATATCGTCATGCTGCAGTGCAAGCTTTTCAGAGGCTTCCCTGGAAACCGCAAATTTCTCGCCATCCATCTCAACAAGGACATAGTCACCGGACGGTGAAATCCAGAGGTTTGTTATGCCGAATATTGTTTCGGGCCTCAGGGAGGCAGCCACCAGTGAATACTCATTTCCCTTGAAGATCACGGCTGTATACTCCTCAATGGTGACCTTGTCTATGTCGCCATCGCTGATGTCGTCCTCACCCACTGCATTCTGATCGTCAACACTGTACAGGACAGGATATTTGCCACTTTTTATGAGCCCCCTGTCATGAAGCCTGTTGAACTGCCATACAACAAAGTCCTGGTAAAATGGATCTGCTGAGGTGAAACGCCTGGTCCAGTCCATTGAATATCCGAGGCTTGTGAAATCCTTTATTATTCTCTCCGAAAAGTACGCAGCAATATTCTCCGGCTTCCTGAACGATTCTATTATGGAGTCAATGTTCTCAGGTTCTTCATATTCGGACAGGTTTTCACGGTACTGTTTTATGGTCTTCTCATCATTGAGGCGGATTCTCTCAGAAAAGGCAAGAATCGGGGTGCCACTCTGGTGGAAAGCCATGGGGAAGAGAACGTTGTATCCTGTCATTCTCCTGTACCTTGCAATTATGTCAGCCAGAGTGTACGTCCTTCCGTGGCCAACATGCAGTGGTCCGTTGGTATATGGCCATGGCACAGTTATCATGAATTTTTTTCTTGCAGGGTCCATATCTGGCTCAAAAACATGGGATTCGGCCCACCTTTTCTGCCACTTCTCCTCGATGGACTGGTCCATTTCTTACTCCTCTACGATCAGGACAGCTGCAGCTATTACAGTTGTCCATTCACCAGGTTTCATAACAACAGCGGTGGAACATATGTTCTTTGTTGTCAGTATTCTGTTCTCCAGAACGTATTCCTCCTTCTCCTGGTTCCAGATCAGCTTGTCGGTTGTACCCATGGTGCTGGCAAGCATTTCTGCAGCGAGTTTCTCTGCAAAGTATCCGGCTGTTTTCTCGGTCTCGCCGAAACTGTGGTGCTCGCTGAGATATCCCCACCTGCTCCTGTCCGTTGGTATGGCATAACCTATTGCTGCAGAAATCATCCTGTTAAGCTCATCCGATGAATTTCTTGCAAGAACAGTGAAAAGAATCTGCCCGGGAGACAGAAGTCTGAGCCCCTGCTCCCTGGTAACAGTTTCCGCAAATGGCGGGAAGATGGAGCTTATGCCAACCAGGTTGAATGGCGCAATTCCTCCATCCCTGAGCGCTTCCTCAAAGGACTGCAGCTGGCTCTGTCCTCTCCCCACTCCCCGTGTGAAGAAGATTTTCTTCGGAACAAGACTAGTCATTGGTAGGGTTATGTCATTTCAATTAAAATCTTGATCATTGCAGGAGATGAATAGCTGCATGCCTGTTAAGCAGGCACTGACCAGCCATCCGGTAGAGAGGCAATGCTTCATATGTCAAAAACTATGGTGCCGTAACCCTCGGCTGGACGCAGTACCAGCCTGTGGAATGTTGGAGCCTTGATGACGTAGTCGTACCTGAATCGTGAATTGATTCTGTATCCTGTGAGCAGTACCTGTGTTTCTCCGGGTATAATACCTTCAGGGAAACTGGCATTGCTGTAGAGTTCCGATTGAGCCTCAAAGTAATAAAGCACGCGGGAGAGGATGGTGTACAGGATAAGTTCGTTTCCTGTCTCGGCTATGATCTCTTTTCTGGAAACGTGGAGGTGCCTGCCTGGCTGGCGCCCCATAAGCCTTGCCATGCCCGCAACAGCGGAAGAAAATAACTCCTCAAATGTAGATCCGTAAAACCTGAGGCCCACATCGCCTGTATGGTCAAAAATCTCGTATTGCAATTGAGTAAAGGTATTGGTATTTAAAAATAAAATTTGGGATTACTCGGGTCTCTGTGAAGAAATCACTGGGATGGCTTCTTCAAGGTTGAGACCTATTTCATCTTCGCTGAGCTTCCTGCCTATGCTTTGCTCATAGAAAGCAAGTATTCTTCTCTTGTCTTCCTTTGTATATTCCCTGAAGTACTTGTCCTTCTTGAGTATCTTTCCTGTCCTCTCTTCATAGGTTTTGGCTGGAATTGAGTATTTCCTCTGTGTTGCATCCCTGTAGAGTTCAGGTATTACATTGAATGCACAGAAAGGCACAACCCTGCCATCAGGCATTGCATAGTGGATATCGCATCTCTCAACCCTGTCCACATCATATGTGTACGGATCCATGAAGTGCATGAAACCGATGAACATTGATTTGTAGTGGAAAGCCTTGAGTCCATGGTAATCTCCTTCTGTGAAGGCATTGTATATCATATCCTTCAGCTTGAAGTCCTTGGGGGCCTTCTCGTAATCCACAAACTTGTTCAGGCTGAGAAGCAGCTTCGGAACTGTGACGGCCTTGCTGAGCCTCTTGAAGTTGGATCCCTTTATCTCATCAGCAAGTTCTCCGATTTTTTCGAACATTCCACGCACATCAATGAATCTGGTTATTGGTATGATTCTGTCATCGTCCTTGAAGAGATATGTACCCATTCCGCATGCGAAATGAATTGAGAGCTTGTACATTTCCTTGCCCTTCAGCTGTTCAACAAAGTCAGATACCTTGGCTGTTGAAGGAACAGTGAAGAAGTCCTCTCTTCCTATGAGGCCATCGGTCTGCTGCTCTATCTTCTTGATTGCTCCAGGAATGGTTATCCTCTGTTTTTCCCTCATCCTGTCAGGCATTCTTCCAACAAGGCTGACAGGCTGGAAGTTGACTGCTCTTACAACATCTATGTTGGAGAGCCCAAACCTGATGATGTCTCCCAGATACTGGTCGTTTACACCGCCAATGACAGTTGGAACCAGTACGACCCCCAGCGGAGCCTTCTTGTAGTTTTCAAGAGCAGCCGGGACTTCCCAGAAGTTCTTGGGGTTTGATCTGGGGGTTGGCCCGTCAAAGCTTGTATATATGACATTGGAGCCAGCAGCCCTTACCTTCTTGGGGAAATCAGGATCGAATGCAGCCCTGATACTGTTGGTGTTGAGCTGTATGTGTTCGTACCCCTCTTCCCTGGCGATCTTGATTATGTCAATGATATCATCCCTGATTGTGGGCTCTCCGCCAGTTATCTGGACAGCATTAGCTCCAACAGGCTTCTCGTTCCTCATTCTCCTGAGCATCATCCTGACCTGGTCCTGTGTTGGCTCATATATGGGCTCGTTTTCCTTTGCGTAGAAGAAGCAGTACCAGCATGAAAGGTCACAGCGGTTTGTTACCACAACATTGCCAAGTCCTGTGTGTGATTTGTGCTTTATACAGAGACCGCAGTGCGTGGGGCATACAATCTTGGATTCCAGATATGCAACGTGAGGATTCAGGATTCTGACACCGGGGTCCTGCCACTTCTTGGCTTCCTGATACATCTCATAGTCTTCCCAGTATTTCTCCTTTGTAACACCGTGTTCAGCGCATTCCTTGATAAGCTTGACTTCTCCGGCATTCTCGTAGACTATAGCGGGTATCCTCATCTGATCAAACTTCTCGTCATCAACGCAGATAGGGCACAAACTCTCTGTGACCCTCATAACCATCATGTCTGGAGTTATAAGGTGTCCCATCGCATTGACGAATTCATCCACCGTCTTGAACGGTGCGTTTTTACTTATCTCGAAGTCTGCAGAAAACTTGACCTCGGGATACCTGTTTCTCTCTTCAGATACAATCATTCTTGGAATCACCTATTTTATGCTACAAGATTACAATTATTAAAAGATTTTTGTAGTAAGGCATGCGAAATGCCCCTCCAGTATATTAGTTCCATGAGCAACATAATCAACCTTTGACGTAATGCTTACTAACACCGAAAATAACAGGAGCTGCATTTATCTTATATTTAATATTGCTGAAGTTTGTTATTGATACAGCAACACTTTAATATGATATCTGTTGTACCGCTGGAAATAGGCTCAGGTGCGTATAGCAATATTTTTTCTGGGAAAGTAGACATTTTTTTTAGCAGAGTCAGCTAATAGCTTGCCATATATAGAATTCAAATTTATAAAAATACAGTAAATTAAAGGCTCTGCTATACATTTCCGGAATACTGGCATACAGAGCAGGGCTATCTGCAGCTTCATGAAAGATGAGTGGGCCCCACCTGTAAGCTCCGCAAAAATTAATATTTACCACACAATCACAGTGCTAAGCGGGTGTGGTGTAGCCTGGTAACACGCGAGCTTGCCAAGCTCGTGCCTCGGGTCCAAATCCCGGCACCCGCATGATTTGTTAATTGATAGGTTATTCAAATTTATCAGTAATTAAAAGTTGCAGAATAAGAAAATGGCCAAAAATGGTGGTAGACGCGGCCAGACCAGTCTATCAGGTAAAAAATGTAAGTGATTTAGCGATTATTCCTTGATGAGGTCTTCCCTTACGGTTTCTATGTGAAGATCTCCTCCAGCATAGTCAACATATATGTTTTTCAGTTTAAGGTATTCCTCAATGCCATGCTTGCTGCCCTCTCCTGCCTGGCCAGTAAGCCTGAACCCGGTGTGGTATCCCTGTGATGCTTCGGGACCCGGCATGTTCACGTAAAGTTCGCCAAATCTAATACGTTCAAAAGCGTCAAACATCAAATTCTGATCGGCTGTGAAGAGGTAAGACGCAAGACCGTACTTTGAATCGTTTGCAAGCTTGAACATGTCATCCTTGGATGTGACTTCCATGGCACCTACCACCGGCCCGAATATCTCATCCTGGAATACTGATGAATCCTGCGCCACCCCCTCTATGACCGTTGGAAGGAAGTAGTATCCATTTTCAGCTGGTCCTGATAATTTTGGTTTGCTTCCCCCTGTATCAATTTTATATCCGCTTGACTTTGCATTTTCAACGATTGCTTCCATGTTTCCCAGGGCAACTTTGTTAATAAGTGGTCCCATGTCGGATTTTTTCGGGTCCCCGGTAACAATTGAGGAAGTAGCTTTCTTTACCATTGACATGAATTTGGCATATACATCTTTGTGAACATAAAGACGCTCCGCGGCGATGCAGGATTGACCTGCGTTCCAGAACTTTGCCCAAAGGAATGTCCTGAGAGCATTCTTGAGATCCGCGTCCTTCCATACCATGAAGGGAGCTTTGCCACCCAGCTCAAGGATGAGCTTCGACATGTTTGCCGACGCTTTCTGCATTATTCTCTGACCGGTTTCGGTTGAACCAGTTAGTGTAACCAGCGCGGCTTTTTTATGTGATACTATATAATCACCTATCTCTGAACCTCTTCCGGGAACAAAGTTCAGTACGCCTTTGGGAAGACCCGCTTCCTGAAATTTCCTGACGATCCATTCGGCAGTATACGGGGTGTCGGAGCTTGGTTTGAGCACTACTGTATTACCGGTGAGCAGTGCAGGGGCGAGCTTTCTGGCAACCATTGCCGCCGGGAAATTCCAGGGTGTCAGGGCAACCACTATCCCTAATGGGACCTTGTACTGGAAGATCTTTCTCTTGGGGGTCTCGCCTTCAACTATATCTCCAGTAATTTTTCTGGCAAATTCCGCGTAATACTGCATCTGGTCAAGAACCCCGTCAACCTCCTGTCTCGCCTCTATGGGTATCTTCCCATTTTCCCTGTAAAGCAGATTTTCCAGCTCTCCTCTGGATTTCTCAATCAGTTCCCTGGCTTTGTAAATGTATCTCGATCGCGGAACTGATCCCAGGGATGACCAGGATTCAAAGGCCTTTGATGCAGCATCCATTGCCCTGTCCACATCATTCTTTGATGCAGCGGGGAATTCACCCATAAGTGTCCCGTCCACAGGACTGAACTTCTTCAGCTGTTCTTTATTTTCCGCATCGATCCATTCTCCATCGATTAACAATTTCATATTTTCACATTGTCTTATTGCATAAAACTATTTGCAATTCGTAATTTCTCAGCACTTTTTCAATTTATCCAACAAGGCAAAATAATATAATGATTGTTGTTGATCCTCCCTGAAACATGGATAGAAAGACCGTCGCTGCAGTATCTATGATCGGACTTGCAGCGATTTTCATAAGAATACTCCCCTCATTAAGGGCTTTCGCCATTGGAAACGACTTTGGAATTTATTATACAATACTCCAGGAGTTCGTGAAGAGTGGGAAAATCATGGACACTTTCCCTTCCCCCTGGGGAGGTGCAGGGTATGGTGATTTCCCTGTAATGTACTGGATAATAATTGCACTTTGGAAACTTACCGGAATAAGCTATACTCTCCTTTTGGTCAAGATTCCCCCAATATTTGGCGGCCTGGCTTCTATAATCATATTCTTCATCGCATATAAGATTACAAAAAACCCAACAATCTCTCTCCTTGCTGCACTTTTCGATGCCTTTAACCCAATCATAGTGTTCCAGACATCAATTTCATCCATCCTGGTATTTGGCCACTTTTTCGGGCTTCTTACCGTTCTATTCTTCCTTTACTATATGGATGACCGGAGATATTACCCTGCAGTGCTTGTTTCGTCTTTCCTGCTTGTGATGTCACATCCACTATCCACTTACATGTACGTTATGGCAGTGGTTGGAATTACAATGATTGGCCTTTTCCTGGACCCAAGGCTGAGAAATCGTCTCCGTTACGCAGCTTTCCTCTATCCGTTTTCGGCTTTCATTTTCGCATACTGGTATGTGTTCTTTCCCAACTTCAGCGGTTTCCTGAGCGGCGGCATACTCCATCTGCCCGCCAGTTTCATCATTGCCGGATTTTTCTTGATCATAACCATTGTGATATTCTCACCAACCAATCTTTTGAAGCCTTTCATTGAGAGGATTGAGGCATCCCGTCATAGGATGTACCAACCACTCATATATGCTTCACTTCTCATCTATTTTGCAGCCATTGGTATTTCAGTACCTCTACTCTATGTGATCCTTCCAACATTCTCTGTTAGGGATGTAATAACAATTTTGCCTCTGATGATGGACGGCGGCATTGCCATCATGGGTCTCAACATGGTTTCTGGAAGGGCCAAGTACGTTACCACAGGTTGGCTCATACTGATGTTCATATCTTTCATATATTCTCTTGTTACCTGGAACATGATCCTGTATCCTGGAAGATATTTTGAATACCTTTTCGAACCTTTATCCATACTTGAGGCTATTGGGATATACGGCATTCTTCAGCATGCAAGATCTTCCCTTGTTACTGATTTCAGATTCAGGAAGAAGAGAGGATTCGTGCAGACTATCCGGATACTTGAAGCACGCGAAGCCAGCCTGAAGGGTTACCTGTTGAGATTGTTGAAGCGTGCAAGCATACAGCTTAAGGCCATGAGAATAAACAACGTGAAGTCATTTGCTGTAATCGGGCTTCTTGTGGTGGTTCTTGCATCCTCTGCCGCTACTCCGTACCAGGTCCAGAAGGTTGTTACTCCGTCAGGTAACCAGTCTATTAACATCCCGGATCATAATGCTGCTGTCTGGCTTGATCATAATGCAAGCAGGAATTATTCAGTTGCAACCGATCATATCCTTGGTCTGCTGCTTAACGGATATAATATTTCCAGCAGCTTTGAAAGCATTTACTATTTATGGAATTCCACCGGTGTGAACATATCGGTGCTGCATGAACTCATGGGGAACGCATATTATTCAAGCTACAACTACACTTCGGTTGGGTACATATTGATTGATAATTATATGTTCAAAAATGGCGTGTGGGGCTACGATGGTCTTACTGATCCATACATACGGCCTGTGACCATGGATAACGCGAGTTTTCTCAAGTTCTTTTCCAAGCCGTTCCAGCCAGTCTACTTCAACTTCACCTCACCCTCCAGCTGGGCAGTAGTGTTTCAGGTCAACTGGTCAGCATTGGATGCAAATTACAATCTCAGCATTCCACCTGTTCATACATTTTCTTCCCAGGGAAAAATAACTGAAGCAGAAGTCTGGTCAATAATCAATTCAGCAAACAGCGTCGAAACAAGTCAGCGTTAAAATAATGCCTAACAGATAAGGAGGCACATTCAAATAGCTCATTTTTTCTCCTATTCATGTCTGCTGAAAAGACATTCTATACGATAATTGCTGTAATAGTAGTGGTTGCAGGTATAGGCATTGGCGCTGCGTATTATGACAGCGTTTCAAGTGTCCACGCTGTTAGCACCCCGCCATCAAGTTCGCTCACCCTTGTGATTACCCCAAATAACTGGTATAATGATACAATACATGGAAACAACTCATATATTGGGCACCATGGCGGGCAGCCTGCTTTCTTTGTGCTGGAACCCAACGGGACCCTGGGGTCATCTGCAAGCATAACGCTTCCGGGTCACCAGTTGATTTCGCTGACCATAATTGATTACGACAGTGGTCCTGCACCGGGACTTGGAAATGCAACCTCCACTGGTGTCCAGAATAATTCTTACTTTGCAAAAGTCATTGGAACGGTAGGAGGAGTGGAATACATTTACAACGGCACGGCAGCAGCTGAGAATGCGACTTTTACCAGCAATGTTACAAATGGGATTTCAATAAACAAAGGTACTGGATGGGCCGTTAAGTCCCTTCCTTGGATTGGCGGTGCATCTGGTGGGTACATGGTAACTCACACATTCACCATTCTTAGCGGTTCAAGTGTTGCAGTTAATATTCCATCTTGGGCTGGAACTAACCCAAGTGGCGGAACTGTTACCCATGCATCATTCTATCTCAACCAGACCAGTGGAACAACCCTTAACTGGCAGTGTTACGCACCATGTGGTACCGGTCCTTCTGGATGGGATGGTGCAATGGCAACAGCCGGATGGATGATGGGGACCATCACTGTATCGTAATTATCCGGTGAAATGCAATGAATGGAAAGAACGATGCAGATGAGCCAGTTGACAAGGACAGAAGAAATTTCTTCAAGTTCCTTGGAGTGGCGGCAATTGCCGCCGGCGGCATAGGGGCACTGCGTGGCGTGCTGGAGAATGTGAGCCCGCCAATTACGGCGGCATTCAGCTCCTTTCCCACCCTGTTACTTTACTCTCAGAGCGGGAAGCCAATCGGCACCAGCGATCTCAAGGTTAACAATTCAACCATTGTACTCTTTGACTATCCACTGCAGAACGAGCCTAATTTTCTTCTCAGGCTTGGAGACAGCAGCAACAATGACCAGGCCATAGAACCAACAACAGTGAAAATTCTCGCAACCGGCAAAACTTTCACATCAGCAGGAGGAGTGGGGCCATACAAGTCGGTGGTGGCCTCCAGTGCAATTTGCCAGCACCTTGGATGCATCCCGCCAATAATACATTTCTATCCGCCCTCATCGCCTTCATATCCTGGCAAGATTCACTGCAACTGCCATGGCAGCACATATGATCCATACAAGGGATTCGCAGTGGTAACCGGTCCCACCACTCATCCGCTGCCCAACACTGTTCTGGCTTATGATTCTTCAAAAGATCAGTACAGTGTTACGAGCCTCGTGGGTCCAACCATATACGGACATTCCAGTGATTTGAGCGGAGGGAGCCAGCTTCCATCCTCAACGTACACAGAAATAACAACTCTCACCCCTACAAGCTGAGGTGCATTTATGCCGAATGAAAAAAAGGAAAATATGATTGAGAAAATAATGAACGAACCCCAGCCCATACCACGTAAGGTTCCAGATTACATGAGATCCAAGGGTGGCGGCTGGTTCTGGACCGGCGCAATGGTTATGTTTGCGTTTCTCTATGAAGTTATCACCGGTCTCATTCTGCTGCTTTACTATGAGCCGTCAAACGCTTATGCAAGCACAGAGGCTTTTCTTTCCAGCACGCCATTTGGTTCGTTCATCTTGACAACCCATCTTTATGGCGCTTATGCCATGGTGGTTCTGGTCTATATACACCTTCTGAGGAATCTTTATGAAGGCGCCTACAAGCATCCACGTGAAAGCCAGTGGCTGACAGGCGTTCTCCTTCTGGTGACAACACTTGGTGCTGGGTTCTTCGGCTATTCAATGAGCGGAGATGTGCTTTCGGCAGATGCCACAGATGTTGGTCGAGGTATAGCAGGAGGATTTCCGGTGATTGGTAACTGGATTCTTGGAATCTTTTTCGGAAACGGTACTCAACTTTCTCTGTTTTCACGAATGCTCGCCTGGCACATAATTCTCGTGGCTGTTATTGGTCTTCTGTTTGCTGTGCATTTCTTCATGGCAGAATACAACACCATCATGCCAAAGAGGGAAGAATCGGGCTATAAGGCTCCGGCAATTGATCATGATGATGGAAGCTACAAACCATGGTATCCTTACAATCTTGTGTATATGATTCAACTGATGCTTCTGACATTCGGGATTATAATAATAGTTCCATCCATTCTGGCATTGCTTCCCGGCGTTCCACCACTGTTCTCGCCATTCCCCCAGGTATCTCCAACCAGCCCCCTTGCAGCAAGTGTCCCGGCATATCCACCATGGTTCCTGCTGTTTGTTTACAAGGAGCTTGACTTCCAGTTTGCGCAGTCCTTAACACCATTCTGGGCCACAGTGATATTTGCAGGAATGCCCCTGGTTTATCTCCTGATTCTACCATATGTGGATAAAAGCAGTTCACTTAAAATGAGGGACAGGCCCATAACAGTATCCTTTGCGATTCTTGGCACGATTTACCTCGCCAGTCTTTCACTCTGGGGAGCACTTACTCCCGGTATTGCAATAGCAAACTGGAAGGTTGCGCTGTTCTTCTTCCTGCCAGGCATTGCAATAATCTCACTCACCTGGGTTATAGCAGATGCAATGAAAAAAGAGAAGATTCATGTAAGGAATGCTCCGTGGGCATTTGCAACAATGGCCATAATGGCAGTTTCCGCATTTGGATCTGGTATGCTCATACTTGCAGACATCAGGGCGCCATCATTACTGTACACCATCTCAATGATACTCACACTGATGGTAACAGCAATCTCAGCCGTAGTGGTGATCGCCATTTCAAGGGGCATATTTACTCAGCGTGCCGATGTTTACAAGCCCATGAGCAAGAATGCCTATACACTGGCGGGTTCTGGATTCACAGCATCAGCAATATTCATACTCTTCGAAATTTCAGTGATCAACCCTGACACCGTGTTCAAAACTTCGCTGTACGCAATTGGGCTGGGTGTCATATTGCTGATTGGCGGTGCAGTACTGAGAATGTACAGGGCTACCATTTACAATGAATGATAGCCTAAATAACCCACTTTTTATTTTTGGTAGCATATGTTGAATCAGACAAAAACGCTGGAGGCACTGGCATTCTCCCTGAGCTTTATCCTATTTTTTATCTCAATACTTATGGCCTATGAACTGGGTGACCTTGTTATTGATACTGCTGCAGTTAGTTCTATGGCAATAATCGTCACAATAATGGTACTTTTCTATGCTCTGCAGCCTGTCTTCATGAAATACTGGCACCCACTTCAGCTTTACCTGGCTTCCTTCACACTTACCTTCCTTTTATTCCTTACTGTTGCGTTTGCAGCTTTTCCACAGTTCTTCATGCTTGTATCCTCCTTGGGGCTATTTCTGATTTACTATGTACTTTCCATCAGGGACACAGGAGACCTTAAGGTCAGGGTTCCTACTTTTTTCATCACGCTGGCTCTTATGGCCATAATAGGGAGTATTGTGGGACCGGCAAATCAGCCTCCTGGATTTCCTGTAACAATTGAGAGTACAGCTGCCATGTTCGTATTCATCGGCCTCAAGGTTCCGCTTCTTGAAAAGTTTGGCATAACTGTTCTTTCAACAAAGATCAACATGATACTCAGCCCGGTGGAACTTGTTCTCTTCTTTGGAATAGCGGCACTGGTTTCGGAGAATTATCACGAGATAATAACATACCTGACCGGTCATAAGTCGTTCTCCAACAGACTGGGGGTTGCTGTATACGGGTTGACAGGGGCACTCAGCTGCCAGTGCGAGAGTTTTATTGCTCTCCTTCCGGCTGTGAGCATACTCCTGATCGATGAAATTCTTGTTCCCATGATCTTTGTAAGTGCTGCCCTCCTGGCTGGCACGTATTTACTTGTCTCAAGGCTCTACAGGAGGAAACATTACGTAGCTTTTTTCATGCCGGACATGTGGAAAGGCGTGAAAACATTGAAGATTGTATTTGTCGCCTTCATACTGGTTTCCGTGCCAGTGGTTTTCACAATCGGTATCTACTATTCCTGGCAGAGATACGCGTTATTTTTCTTCCTTTCCAATATGTTGATGGTACTTGTTGGCTATGTATTCATGGTTGAGCTTTTCCGCATAATCCCTTACGGCAAATCTTCCAGATGGATCAGTTCTGGAATGGCATTTCTTGGAACATTTATCCCTGTTGTCTGGTTCCTGCCGTTCATGACGGAGGCAGCTTACCATTCACCCTCAATTTTCGGTGTAATGACCATTTCAGGATTCGCCGGTGGAGTACTTCTGGGTACCGCATATTCAATGCTGGATAGAAATGACAGGTATGTGTTCAACGAATACATAACAGTTATATTCAGCCTG